>JAYVMP010000152.1:0-6531 GCA_043758895.1 Bacteroidota bacterium | reverse complement strand
AGGTCGAGCCGGCTTTTGTAGTACTTTACCTGTGGATTGTTGGCTACCTCCAATGTGGTATTGAATTCTTCCGGAACCCGTTTAAAGTAGGTGGTGTCTAATAAAAAGGGATTGGGTGCTACCTTTAAATATTGCGCCAAGATGTTGCGGGTTTGCTGCTCATTGTTACGGGCATCAATGACCGCCAATTTAGCCCGTGACAGTTCGGCCCGTGCCAAAGACGAGTCCACCCCCGCATTCAAGCCCGTGATGGCCCTGGCTTTTACAGCGTTTTGAAGAAATGAAGTCCTTTGCAGATTCGAATGGGCAACCCGGATCAGCGCTTGCGCTATCAACAAGTTGAGATAGGCACTGGATACACGAACACTGTGAATGAATTGCTCTTGGGTAAGATCGGCCGAATCACGAACTACCTGTGAACCCGACATGTTGATTTTTGAACGGAACCGGCCGAAGGTAAAAAACTCCCAGTTGATGGTGGTCAGGTACATCGCCCCAAAGGCCGCGTTCCAGTTTTGATTATTGAGCACAGGACCCGAAGAAGAAACGGCCAATCCTCCACCGGCATTCGCAATTCCAATGGAGCCCAAGGGGCCGTAATTCGTGTTCACCGTGCCAAATTCTTGTTGGACAGAAGCGATCAGGTTGGGGAGGTATTCATTCTTTGTGTTTTGCAGCAATGCGGACGAAGCATTGTAGTAGTTGCGTTTGGCCTGGATCGACTGATAGTTCATTAAGCCTGTGCGAACGGCAGCCGATAAAGTCAGCACTTTTTCTGATTGGGCATTTACCGAAAGACAGGACAGATGGATCAACAGGTATAGAAACAGTCGCGTGGATTTCGGGCTAATAGGTTGGATCATGGCTGCAGAGTGTCAGGGTTGATCAACAGTCAACTTCTTAAAGTTTTAGGTTGGGGGCGTTTTTTAAAGACCGCAAGTTATTCATTGGCACCAGTAAATTCGGCAATTATTACATTATCGGCATTTTGGGCTGGAAGCACTTCTTTTTTGGGCACCGGCTGCAATCGAGTGAAAAATTTAGAAAAAAAGTTTGGAAGACAGCAACTTGATTCGGCTTTCCATCGTTATAAAAATTGTTTTACAGGTTTATAACTATTTCAGCATATCGAAAGCGCCCTGAATTTCAGGACGCTTTCTGCTTTACCCCGAAACACTTAACCAATTTATACTATGAAAAAACAAATTTCCTTTTCACTCATCGTGTTGGCGATACTTTTCTCGGTAGCTGCAATGGCACAGAAGGATAAATCCAAGCGACCCAGCCCACCCGCTAAAGCTGAAGGCACAATTGACGGAGTAAAAGTTGTCATTGACTATAGCAGCCCATCGGTTAAAGGAAGAAAAATTTTTGGTGGACTTGAAGCGTATGGAAAAGTTTGGCGCACCGGTGCCAATGAAGCGACCACTTTTGAGATCGACAAAAATGTAAAAGTGGAAGGAAAAGATTTAGCGAAAGGGAAATATTCGTTGTACTCCATTCCTGGTGAAAAGGAGTGGGTCGTTATCTTTAATAAAGTGGCCAATCAGTGGGGAACAGAATACAGTCAGGCAGAAGATGCACTTCGCGTAACCGTTAAACCCGGCAAAACTGAAAAACTTGCTGAGGCATTCAATATTGCTATTGAAGGAAACAAAGTGGTGATTAAATGGGAAAATACCCAGTTTGCTTTTACGGTGAAAGGATGAACAAAAATTTTTAGGCCGAAATTTTTAGGCCGGGGAGAAATCTCTGGCTTTTTCATTTCATCTATTTTGAAGTCATTTCTTCTTGATAGCGTAATTTGCGACTTCATCTGCTTTAAAAATTGAGCTTTATGAATGAATTGACGCCCAAAGAGCAAGGCTTTTATTTTCCGGCCGAATTTGCCAAGCACTCGGCAACCTGGCTGAGCTGGCCGCATAAGGAAGAATCGTGGCCCGGCAAAATTGAAACGATCTTTCCCGTGTATGCTGAGTTTGTTAAGCGCGTGGCCGAGGGCGAAACGGTAAATATCAATGTGGCCGATGACGCGATGAAACAAAAGGCAATGAGCCATCTGGAAAAGGCCGGGGCAAATCGAGATTCAATTAATTTTTTTATTCACCCTACCAATGATGCGTGGTGCCGCGATCATGGGCCAGCGTTTTTAGTCAACCAAAAAGAAAAAAGGAAAATGGTGGTGAAATGGAATTACAATGCGTGGGGCGACAAGTACCCTCCGTTCGATTTAGACAATCAAATTCCAATCTCCATTGCTAACCATCATAGCTTACCATTAGCCTTGCCGGGAATTGTGATAGAGGGTGGCTCCGTTGACTTCAATGGAAAAGGGACTGTGCTTACCACCACCTCTTGCTTGCTTAACAAAAATAGAAATCCACACCTCAATCAAATACAGATTGAAAAATATTTGATGGATTTTTATGGTGTTACGAATGTGCTCTGGCTGGGCGATGGCATCGTGGGCGATGATACGGATGGGCACATTGATGACATCACCCGATTTGTAAATGAAGATACGGTGGTGACCGTTGTGGAGGAAAATGAATCCGATGCGAACTACCAAGCGTTAAAAGAAAACCTGGAACTGCTCAACCAATTGAAATTGGAAAATGGAGGCCCGATAAACGTAGTGGAACTGCCCATGCCATCACCGGTCATTTATAACGGTCAGCGGTTGCCCGCGTCATACGCCAATTTTTATATTTCAAATGCGTATGTCATTACTCCGATTTTCAATTGCCCAAATGACGACAAAGCGTTGGATATTCTGCAAAACTGTTTTCCTACTCGAAAAGTAATCGGCCTTGACTCGACTGATATTATTTGGGGGCTTGGCTCGTTTCACTGCTTGAGCCAGCAAGAGCCGGCAGTTTAAAAAGTATAAATTTTTTCGGGCGTGATACAATGGGTGAGCTGAACATCGTTTGAGTTGACATCATCAATTGATTCGATCGGATCAAAAAAAGACAACCCAATTTTCAGGCAATCTTTTCTGCTTTCCATCAGAAATCGATCATAAAATCCTTTGCCATAACCTACACGGTTCCCCGTTTTATCAAACGCCAACAAAGGCACGATGACCAAATCGATTTTTTCAATTGGAGTTTTTTCTCCTGATGTTGGTTCTTGGATTCCTAAAGAATTAATCGAAAGCTGTTCACGGTTTTCAAAATAATAATTGATCAGATGATCATCCTTTATTTTTGGAACTGAAATTTTTATAGAAGGGAAGTTGGTGCGCAGTCCTTCGATGATTTGCCACGTGTAGGGTTCGTTTTTAAACTCAAGTGGAAGATAGGTGTGGATGACGTGAACTGAATTCAGGTCAAACGATGAACGCAACGACTCAAAAAATTTCTTGCTGGCGATTTCAATTTCATTTTTTGAAAGAGCTAATCTTTTTTCCAGGTAAACGGATCGGGCTTCTTGCTTTGTCACGGCTTGACAAATATAAATACTACTATTCATCTACTGATTATCACTTGCCTGCGCACCACAGCTTCTTTGTACACCAAGTTGAGGTAGTAGATACCCATTGGCAAATTGTTCACGGGTATTTGCAGGGTGCACTGGTCTGACCGGGTTGAAAATGCCACGCTGCCCATGCGGTCCACCAGCGCCAGGCGGTAGGGCTGGTCCAGCGCCCCGCTTTCACCCGTGGCGAGGCTGTCGGCCACTGTCACCGTCATGGTGGAAGAGGCGGGGTTGGGGAAAGCGCTCAACCTCACCGCGGCCGCGGGGCAGCACCCGCCACCCGTTGAAATGGTTATGCCCAGGCTGTGCGTCCAGCTCTGGCCGCAGGAATTGACGGCCGCGCAGAAAAGAGTATAGCTGCCAGCGGTGGCCGAGGTGGTGATGAAAGGGGATGAGGTGGTGCTGCCACTGTAAAAAGAGAAGCCTGACGGCAACAGCCACCTGAACGAAGTGGCCTGGGGCACATAGTCGCTCTGGAACAGGTAGGTGCTGGCCGGGCCAAGCGCCACGGGGTCAATGCCGCGGCTGCCCGAGGGGTAAATCAGTGTGCCGATGTTGGCCCCGGGCGCGCCCACCCACACCGTCAGGGGAGGGACTGGGACGGAGCCGCAGCTTCCGCTGACGGTGGCCGAGATGTTCACCTGCCCGTTGTAATTGTTCACCCGTGTGGCAACACCTGTGGAGGCATTGATGGAGAGGCCGGAGGGGTTGGAGGAGGACCAACTCAAGGTTGAACCAACTGGCAAGTTGTTAATTGAAAAATTACTTGCAGTGCAAACGAGCGAAGAACCTGTGTTGGTCGGGGTTCGGATGTAATAAATCAAATTCGTTGAATTATAGGGCGTATAATTTTTATTATGCAGCATTAATGGCAAATAGCCCCATTTTGATTGAAATATATCTGTCGTTCCAGTCGTAACTGCAGAATGATCTGCATTTGAATAACGAACTTTTTCGCCATTATTCTTGCAAGAAGAAACTGAAGTATAGCTGCCATCGTTCCAAAAAATAGCTTGTGAGCCAGGAATGGTCCATCCTATCCACACTGTTCCACCACCTTGAGTCATATACCAAGCATACCCATGACAGTTATAGGTATAAGATGCATTGGAAAGAATAGTAGCATTTGGATAAGTTGAAGCCACGTAATTATTGCATGTTGCAATTTGAGCTTGGGTCATTTCCAAAACAGTGTAAGTGTTTGGAACAACGCTACCATTCGGGGTGTAAATAGTAATGGGAGTAGCTGCCGGAGGGGGTATATTTGGTTGAGCTGAAGCAGCGGGACCCGAAATGGCAAACCAAATAATAAAAGAGTAAACAATAGCCTTTATTTTTGCCATATCAGTTTTCCGTTAGGTGAATTCGTTAAAAATGAAGTGAGCCCAGCAGTCATTGTTATTTGATTCCCTTGACAATCGAATGCCGCTTGATTGCAAGTAACTGCATTGGCCCCGACATTTATAAAATCAAATACTATTGAATTGTTGTAAGTGAATTCAGTAATAGTGGCTCCTTTATTAATGTTACAGGTCGTACCATTAATATAAATAGTATTGCCATTATTTATGATTTTGGTTAGCCAAGGAAGTTGGGCAATCTCAGTTGTAACACTACACCCATGATTTGATTCATTTGAACATGAGATTTGCAGAAACAAAAGCAAGACCAGAAGAATAAAATTTGTTTTTAACATAGCCTTAGTTTTTAATGATTAGAAACCTGGCGTGCCGTAGTAAAAATATTAACAACTGTCGATTGCTCAGAAACAATCATCTGGTCAATGAATATTTGAAGCTGGTTATTTTTTGATGGGAAAAGCTTTTGCTTGTCCAAAACCTTTGCGAGTAAATAAGTCAACCCTATTTGACCGATCCAACCATACTCAACAGATTTTGCTTTTGCCTCTGATTTAGCAATTAGGTCAATGATCAATTGAGATTGTTGATTATAATCGAGTTTATTTAGAATAGGATCGTGGGATAACATCATTTCCAATATTGTAAAACGAAAAGTGAAGCTGCCCCGATCGATGTCCCCTTTAATTGTTTCAATATTTTGTGGTAATTCGTGGATAAACTTATCAAACAATTGTGTATCCACATCGCCACGTCCTACTAACTCTTGAAAGCCATTGAAGTTACTATATGTGTTAATGAATCCGTTCTTTGGATTATCAAAAGCTAACATATCCATCATTAAAGGATATGAGAGACATGTCTCAATTAGCCTTGAAGTGGAGATATTTTTTAAAGAATCGTCAGGTATCTTGCAAGCCCTAATCATGTCATCATGGGTTTGAATTTTCATCCATTCCTTGGTTCCTGCCTTTATTGGAAAATTATAAGATTGAGAATTACCGATTCCGTAAATCAGAGAACAGGAAGAAATCAAGATCATTTTAAGCAAAGGGATTATTTTAAACATCATATTTTTTCTTTTATCATTTCTAAGGTACGATCTTTAATTTTACTTTAAAAGCAAGATCAGCATCAACTAAATGTCGTATCATAAATACCTCTCCATGGTCAGCTACCCGTTGTTTGGACTTAACCTGATTTTCGGTCTTTAATTCCTTGAGTTTCGTTCGTCATTATGGCGGCATAACCCAGCGAAGGGCTGCTGCAAATGCCAGCAGCAGAAATTGATTGATCTTGAATTTCGTTTTCATAATTGGATTGTTATTTTACTTTATAAGTTAAACCAAAAAGTGTTGAATAAGTGGAGAAGTACCACGGATCAGTTGACGGAAGTATTGCATTTTGAAGCCCATAATTGCCTGCGAACTGGAGGGTGAAAATCAGCCGCTTGTACGGCACGGTACACCCACCCGTAATCGAGATCCCGTGATCATATCGGCTTGCCTGGTTGAGTGTCGATCCGAAGGTGACCAAGTTATACGACTGGATATCCACCGTTGATTTCAGGAATTTGCTGACGTAATACCCAACACCAAGATTAAAATACTTGCCGATCCTAAATTGAGGGATGACGCAAAGCGTAACATAGTACTTCGAGAAGTCTTGCCTCGATTCACCAATAAGTACGTTG
>JAYVMP010000151.1:0-29825 GCA_043758895.1 Bacteroidota bacterium | reverse complement strand
GCGTTTCTCCGCTAGTGCTAAAAATTCCTCCTTGCTCATATAGGTTGTTATTTGTTTACCTAAATTTAATCGAAGACCGCGACAATTTGAAATGCACCCTCAAGCTACCTATATAATACTCCCCTATTTATTTTTTTACATTTGATAACTTGACAAAACCAATATGAGAATACCCCCTCTACAATTATTTTGCCAAAGTATAGGTATAGTTTTAAGTTCATTCCTTTTATTCCGGTGTAATGATGTTCACAACAACAGGGGATGGGGAGGTGGAGTGAGATGGTTGGTATGCTGAGGGTGTATTCGGAGGCGCAAATAGTTCTGGTGTTCATCCAACTCAACCCTCCAATAATCCATTTAACCACAACGATAAAATAGTTGCTTATATCATACCCCTATAAAGATGAAAGGACTTTATAAAATCATGTTCTGGTTTTTAACAAGTTTGCTTTGCAGTTCATGTTGTGGTGTTGCCCACCACCAACCACCAGTGCCCGCAATTTATTATCGCAATAACCTCGGGCAAGATTTATTGGATCCTGCCACCCTTGGACATTTTAATCGGGGGAATATTTATTTTAAATGGATGAATCTTAACGGGTCAATTGGAACAGGCGCGCCTTATACTATAGATCAAACTACCATCAGGCCTGATTTGCCGTATTTACCTAATGGGTATAGATTTTTGATTGATCCAACTTCTTTCAAAGACAATAATGGTAATATTGGAATTATTAGTGGGAATACTGCGGTTGTTTACATTCAACTGAGCACATCGGATACGGATACAGTAACATTCACGTACGCTGGGGCGACATTGCAAAAATTCCTTTATATATAACAAAATATTAATTAGTCCTCCCGCTTATATGAGTACCTATCCACAAGTTTTTCCTGTAATTATAACCAAGTAAAAATTGCGAAACTTGCATTGCAAAATATTTTTTACTTGCTCGCTTGTGTAGGCTTTCTTAAGCAAGGATACGCGCAAGAGAATAAACGAATCAGGGTAGCTTTTGGTGGCGGCCAATCCTCATCTGGTGGTTCTGAAATTTTCTTTTTGGAACCATCATTCAGATTAAATAAAAAAATCATGGTGGGTTTTAGACAAGAGCTATTTATCCCACCTAATGCAAGAAGTGCCACATCCTCGTCAATAAATGCGCAATATTATATTCTACAATACAAGAATAAATTCTTGCCTCTTCACCGATTTCGTTTTTTTATTTGGCATCAGCGGCAACAGCAGGAGTGTAACCCTCACCTCTTACACTGCTCATTACCCGAATGGCACTACACAAAATATTTACCCCAAAGAAATAAATGGGCAGTTTGTTATTGGGTTCTTCCCTCGGTTGGGCTTTGATTATCGACATCTCAAATAAAAAGCATGCGATGGAATTGAAACGCCAGCAAGAGGAAGTCGGGCACCTCGCCTATTAACGGTCAGAAATTAGTGGAAAAGGATGCCGCAGCTTGAGCAAGAAGGTGTACTCCTGCTTGGTTTGTGTCTTCATCCTCGTTGTTAACTTAAGCACAAGCATGAATGTTCCGTTTTGGAATGCCGTGGCAAACCCCCACTGCTCTGCAATGCACATAATTCAAAAACCTGTATTTGAATGATTGTGCGAATTCAGCACATCAAGCGAAAGGGCCAAACTTATTTCGTGCGTGTTGAAGTTCAGCGCTGAACCTTTGCCGGGCATCTCGAACACATAGCCAAAACGAAAATTGCCCATCACCGCTTGCAACAGCATACCATAGGTGTTGAACTTCCGGGTAAAGATTCCGGCTGTGTAAAGTTTATTGAAGATAAA
Organism: Bacteroidota bacterium; assembly: GCA_043758895.1. Lineage (GTDB taxonomy): Bacteria > Bacteroidota > Bacteroidia > Cytophagales > Cyclobacteriaceae > ELB16-189. Next base: position 28,008 of record JAYVMP010000151.1, on the reverse strand, counting down.
GTTGGCGTTAAGGTCAGCAGAAAACGGGGTGCCCTTGGTAGCACGGATCAAAGTAGATGGCTTAAACTGAATCCGTTCATTCACGTAAAATTGGTAAGCCCCGTAGAAATAAAAATTCTGACTGTACACTTGTATTTGAGATGACTGGCTGCCCATATTCAATGTGGTAGAGTTGGCAATCAACTGTGGAACTGAAAGGCCGAGCGTGTAGCGTTCGTTGGTCAGCAACAAGCCCACCCCGGTGTTGAACTTCGTTACCGTGAAAGGCACAAACAATGGGTCGGGGTTTTTCACGGTCACCCCATCGAGGTTCGTGGCGTATTGGATTGCCCCAACTTGCATCCCAAAAGAAAAAGTTGAGTTCTGTAGTTTGACGCGGTAAGCTGCTGTGCCCCCATATTGCGTGTTCTTGATATCGCCCAACTCGTCTTGCACTACGATCATCCCAACGCCCACTTTGTTGTTTGCCACCGCCATGTGCGAGTTGAAGTTGAGTGTGGTGGGGCTACCTTGAATGCCGCTCCATTGGCTGCGGTAGGCTACACCTGCATACAGCCGTTCATTGCTTCCCGCAAAGGCGGGATTGATCAGCATCGGGTTGTTGTAGTATTGCGAATACAAAGGATCTTGCTGCGCCTCGAGATTGGTGAAGAGCAAACCAGCAACGACAAGGAGTAAATATTTTTTCATGTTGGTTGGTGTAAGCGTCTATCTTCTCAATGAAATGAACCCTGTCTTGGTTTTTTTTCCGCTGGCAAAATCGATGCGGTAAAAATAGGTGCCCGTGGGCAGCTCGTTGCCCCCATCGCCCACCCCCTTGAACACCACCGAAGTGTTGTCATAGTTGGCACCCCTCCACACCTGGTTCTCCCACCGGTCGAAGATGGTGACGGTGTTGGCTTTTGTTTGCGGGATGATGTCGATGTACTGGATGAAGAAGGTAGGGTTGGCCCCAGTGGGGGAAACGGCATTGTACACGATGATGTCGCCTGCCACCTCGATGGAGAACTGCTGCGTGCTGCAGTTGCCGTTGGTGTCGCACGCTTTGATGGTGATGTTTTCTGTTCCCGAAAAGCTGATGCCCGTGTAATCGATGGTGAGCACGCCCGATGCGCTGACACTGGCCTTAGCTCCACTGGAAGGGGGCACGGTCACCTGCAATGAAGCCAGGTTGAGCGTACTGTTCGGTGTGGAGATCAAGGGCACCAAGTTGAGCGTTACGGTGCCGCCAATCTGCGTGGCCAACACCTCGGGGGCAATCACTGGGGGCGAGCACCCTGCTGAAGAAACCGTGGCCGCAACGGCAGTGCGCACGCTTTCGCATGTCCCGTTGTTGATGGAGACATAGTAGGTGGTGGTTGAACTCAATGGCGGAGTGGCATAGCTGCCGTTGGTCTGCCCTGCAATGGCGGTGCCGCCTGTTGCTGCCGTGTACCACACGTATTGGCCGTTGGTTCCGCCCGAAGCAGTAAGCGTCAGCGATGAATTAAGGCAGCCCGATGCGCCAGTTGTAGATGGCGCGGCAGGGAGAGGGTTGACAGTGGCAACGACCGTGGTCTTGGCACTGGTGCAAGTTCCGTTGGTGATGGCCACATAATAATTGGTTGTGGTTGAAATGCTGGGGGTTGTGTAGGTTGAATTTGCCTGCCCTGCAATTACCGTTTGCGTTGGATAGTACCAGATGTAATTGCCATTGCTGCCGCCCGATGCAGAGAGGGCCAAACTCCCCGGCCCGCAGGTACCCACATTGGATGCTGTTGGTGCAGATGGCACAGCATTGGCCGTGAGGGTGGCCGCACTGCTGAACACTTGCGCAGCAAAATCCCCGTTCACGCGGCAGCGGTAAAAGCCCGCACCAAAATTGCCCGTGGTGTTCACCGACAGGGTAGCGGTTGCCACGTTGGAGTAGCCCCCCGCGTTGGCGATGTCGGCATAGGCGGCAATGCCGTCCACCGAATATTGCCACTGGTAGGTGATGTTGGTGGTGCCCGAGGCGGCCAAGGTGAACTGGGCGGTAGCCCCGCTGCAAACTGGAACATTGGTTGGTTGCGTGTTGATGGTGATCACTGGCACCGCAATGTTGTTTTGAAAAACCATCAACGCGTTCGCGGGCGCAGCTACAGCTCCTGTTCCCACAATCAGGATATCCGGCTTTTGGTCGTTATTTATGTCGGCAATGTTTACGGCTTGCACATATCGTGCAATCGCAAAATTGGTGGCCGCGAAGCTTACCGTGCCTACAGAACATTTATTTTGAAGCACCGTAAATGAACCAAAGCCTACCCCTGGCCGATGGATGATCACAATTTCGGCTTTGCCATCGCCATCCAAATCCTGGGAAGTGATTTTATAGCCACTGTTGGCCACAGGTACATCAGTATTTGCAAAACTGATAATTCCCGGGGTAGAGGTATTGAGTTGCACCGACACGAAGGCTGAGTTGAAATACGTGATGGCTATGTCAATTTTGCCATCTCCATCAAAATCATTAGCGGTAATGTCATACGGTTGTGAACCTGTGGTGGTAAAATTTCCGAGCGAGGTAAAACTAGACGTAGTAATAGGCCCGGTATTTTTTGCATTCAAATAATACGTGGCATTGGAAGTAGTGGGTTGAACGGAAATGATGTCATCAAACCCATCGCCATCGAAGTCAGCTGCAACGATTCCATAAGTCGTGGCGGGAAGCACAAGGTTGATACTGCCGCCTCCAAAATTTTGAAAGGTACTCGCGCTAGAGGTAAATGCCCCCGTGCGGCTGAGGTTTTCATATACACCTCCGCTACTTAAGACTAAATCAATTTTTCCGTCATGGTTGAAATCTCCTTTCGAGGCAGAAGAAAAACCACCTGCAGAGGTTGTTACTTGATTAAAAGAAATGGATCCAGCAGAGGTATTTTGCAATAAACTCCCTGTGTTCAGGTCAACTTTACCATCGCCATCAATATCAAATGCTACCATGTTATAGGTAGCCCCATACGTAGTTGCCAACTGCGTGAGCGATGAGGTGGTAATAGGCTGGCCTGCAGTTGCTGAGTTTTGAAATATTTTTCCAATGCCAAAATTGTCAATTACTGCCACATCGGTTTTACCATCGTCATCAAAATCGGCTACTTCAAGAGCATCGCGCGCATTGGCGGCCATCGCAAAATCAACGCTTGGCCCAAATGACGAAGAGTTGATGATTCGGTTGGTATTAAAGACAAGACTAAATGGTTTTGATGAGCTGAGTCCATGCTCAGTGAGCGAGAGCGCACCGCTCTTTGCCCCCAAAGGCACTGTGGCGGTAACGGAAGTGTTGGAAACGGTATTGGAAGAAGCCAGCGTTTTGCTGAGGCGCACACTCGCGGTGGCATTCGCTGTGTTCATTAAATTACCTGTGATGGTGACGGTGCTGCCCACATTTCCGCTGGCAGGTGAAATAGAATTGACCTGTGGCACAGGAAAACTCTCATTATGATAAACCCAAAATCCGGCTCCTGCCTGTGGGCGAATCAAAATCTCAGGTTTGTTGTCGCCATCTATATCGGCAGTGATGATGTATTGATTGTAACCTGGGGCACCCTCAAAGGTAGTGCCTGCATAAAATGAGTTTGTCGAAATTGCACCTGACGTATAATTATTCTGGTACACTGCTATATTGCTACCATCGCCCATGATTATATCAGGTTTGTTATCGCCATTGACATCTGCAGCCTCGGCATATACATAATTACTCCCTATTCCTGCCCCTATTTGTTGGCCGATCAAAATGTCCGGAGAAAAATCGGCAGCCGTCAATGCTCCTGAGGTATGATTGTTTTTCTTGATGCGAATGTTGCCACCAAAGGCATAGTCCTTAAAGAACATATCATTTTTTCCGTCTCCATCTAAATCCACTACTTTGATCTTCGCTGTGGTGGAGGTACTGATCTGGAAGGGCACGCCCACGGAGATGTTTCCTACGGTAGAGGTATTTTCATAAACATTGATGGCTCCGCTCAGATAGGCTTCAATAAGCACCTCGGGTTTATTGTCACCATTCAAATCACCCAACGATATATTAATACCAAATGTGGCTCCTTGCGAAACATCTATCGGATAGGCAAAATCCAAATTTCCAGGCGTGCTAAGGTTTTGCATAATACCTAATCGGGATGCACTATTTAGCAATGACAGAAATAGCTCAGGGCGACCATCGCCATCCATATCGCCCACGGCTATGGCTTGATTGTTATTGACCGCTACAGGTATTTGAAAAATATAGCCGCTAGCGAAAGAAAGACTACCCGGTGTACTTTGATTCAAAAAAATAATAAAACTATTGTCGTCATTCCCGCCCAAATTATAACCAACACTTACGATCACATCCAATTTGCCATCGCTGTCCATATCGGCAATAGCCGTTTGCGCTACCCGCACAACTGCTCCAGACGTTGGACTGTTGGGCAAACTCAAGGTTAAGGGAGCAGCAAATGAAGAAGAACTGATACCACCAGTTTTCTGCGCATTGCGGTAAACTTGCGCATACTTACTGCCTGCATCATTGCTTGATGTGAGCACATCTTGCCACCCATCACCATCTAAGTCGCCCAGGCTAAAACCAGTCATGCCCACCCCAACGGAAGGCGCTGTGCCGAAACCTACATATTTGCCAAATGACGAGGCAATCACCCTCCCGCCAAAATCTTTGTTGTTGTCAAACAACGGGTTGAAGTTACTTTGGGTGGTGGCTTGTGTGCCGCTGGCAAGATTGATTACCGTGATTGGTCCGTAAGAAATTTTTGAAGGAGAGGTAACCGTCAGCTGAGTGGCCGAGGCACTGACGATGGTTGCCTTGGTGCCATTGAAATACACTACATTTTGTGCAGGTGTTGCAGCGAAGTTTGACCCACTGATTGTAACGGTCGTACCTGGCAATCCTGAAGTCGGAGTAAATGATGTGATGGATGGGGCAACAGGGATGGCCTGCGTATTCAAAATGACATTATCCAACTGGCTGGTGTAGGTAAAAGTATTTCCCGATAAATATTTTAAGCGAATCTGCATTGTCGAAATATTCTGAAGCATTTGCTTCATCTGGGTTTTGGTGGGCACACTACCTATGTAATTGCCAACGTGCCAGTTGGCGAACGATTCGTTCATTGTTATTGAATACGAATTCCATTTATTGTTAACTGGCTTGGTTGGAAGCTGATAAACCAAAGTGATGCCGATCGAAGAATTGGTGAAAATCACGTCATTGTTCGTATTATCTGCACCAACCGATGACACATAAATATCAAAATTGAATGTCTGATTATACGCCAAACTTAAGTTGCCCAGAAACTTTGCTGGTGCTTGAAAATAAATACCCGTATAACCTCCTGATGTACTGTAGGAAATATATCCTCCTGGGTTTCCCCCCGCGCTGTTATAGGTAGGCGTATAAGTTCCCCCAGTTTGCGTATCAAATACTTTCCAGCCTTCATCGCTTGCCGAAAAATTGCTGGTGATCTGGGCAACTGCATTCTCGGCCATTAGTACAAGACAGATTAATGCAACTATAAATTGACCTTGAAGCTTGTGTAACATGGTGAGGATTCTTTTGTTTAAAGATCGGTTTTATTTAACTGAAATTGAACAGGCAGGTTGATGAAGTAAAGATCGGTACTTATCCATGATAAAAGATCACATGAATATGCGAGATCTGTATGTATTACACAGGACATCATTTATTGATTGAAAGGAGAGAGCATTTCACACCAATTTTTCGCGGATGGCTTTTGCCACGGCTTCAGTTTGCGAATGTACCTGCAGTTTTTCATACACGTTTTTAATGTGCGTGCGTACCGTGTCGATGCTGATGCCCAGTTCACTGGCCACCAATTTATAGCTGTTGCCCTTCGAAAGAGAGGTTAAGATTTGAGTTTCGCGCGAAGTCAAGTTGTAAGGGTTGGGGTGGGCAGGCTTTTTGTGCATCGATTGTATCACCATGCTCGCAACGCTTGGCGACATGGGTGCGCCTCCGTTTTGCAGTTCTTCGATCGCAGCAAAGAGCTTGGTGGATAAATGTTTTTTGAGCAAATATCCGGATGCCCCCGCACAGATCGCATCAAATACGTGTTGGTTGTCATCAAACACCGTGAGCATCAAGATGGGAGTTTTCCAGCCCGCTTGGCGAATTTTGCCTACGGCCTCTATTCCGTTCAGGCCCGGCATGTCAATGTCCATCAACACCACACCGGGTTTTGTTTCCTTCATTGCCTCGATCACACGGTGCGCATCGCCATAAGCACCCACCAGTACAAATTGGTTATTTGCTGAAAACATGGAGCTCATGCTTTCGCGGAGCAGTTCGTTGTCTTCAAAAATCAACACTCTGGTTTTCATACGTTCAAGCAATTCAACTAAAAGATGTATGCACGTTTAACTATTAACCGTGGTCGCGAATGTTACATTTCACGGGTCAAATAAAATCAAATCTTTATTTTTTAAAATACCGCATTCATGTGATGGCCACGTTTACCTGAATGCTTACGCCACTGCCCTGCGATGAATTGATGTGAAAAGAGCCACCTATGGCGGCCGCTCGTTCTTTCATGTTGCCCAGTCCGTTGCCCGCTGAATTTTTTGTGAGATCGAAACCATTTCCATTGTCGCGCACGGACATGATCAGTTCGTTTTCTTTTTTTTGAAAAACAACTTCGATAAAATCTCCCTCACTGTATTTGGCGGCATTGTTGATGGCTTCTTTGAAAATGAGAAAAAGATTTTTTCGCTTGGCGGAATAGAGCGAAACCGAATGGAGCTGCTCATCGATGGTAAACCGATAACCGATATTTTTGGGTTCTAAAATTTCGGACGAAAACTCTTTCATTTTGGTTACCGTCTTTTGAAATGAGTCGTTGGCGGGGTTGATCGACCACACCATGTCGGCCATGTTTTCCATCATCCTTGAAGAATGTTCACCAATGCGTTGAAAGTACTTGGCCAATGTGGGGTTGCTTTCTTCCTTTGCCCCGAGCTGACTGAAAATATTGATGCTGGATAGTGTGGAGCCCATGTCGTCATGCAGATCGCGTGCAATTTGGTTTCTGATTTTTTCGATCTCCATTTGCCGCTTGGCCTGGTTGATCATTTTGCTGCGGGTAAAGATCAGATAACCTACCGCTATTAATAAAATTATACTAATGAAAAGTATAAGTTCTGTTAAGCGACTTTGTTGCAAGGATGCATCTTTCAACAATTGATCTTTATGAAGCAGTTCAATCTCAGCTTGCTTTTTTTCGTTTTCATATTTCGCCTCTAATTCGGTGGTGGCTGCACGGTTTTCATGGGTGGTGATACTATCCGTCAAGGCCGAAAATTTCTCGTGGTAACGTAGGGCGAGTTCAAATTTTTTTTGAGTTTTAAACACTTCGCTTTTAAGGCCATAGGCGTCTAATTCCAAGTAAGGATTTTTTATAAGCCGTGCCTCCCATGCGGCAGAGTCTGTGTAGGCAACTGCACCCTCATACTTTTTCAATCTGTAGTAAGTCTCTGCCATGGCAGCAAAAGAATAGGCCACCATGAGCCCGCTGTTTTTTTTCTTAGCCAGCGAAAGAGATTTTATATAGTTCTCCAACGCTTCGTTATATTTTTCCCGGTCGAAATAAACATTGCCGATGCTGTGTATTGTTTCTGACATCTTGAACCAATTACCCAGTTCAGAGTAAATGGACATAGCGAGTTTATATTCTTTGAGGGCTTGGTCCGGTTTTTTTTGTTTGCGATAAATGCGCCCGAGCAGTTGGTGGCAGTACGCAATGTTATAATGGTCATGATAGCGCCCTGAAAGAGCAAGCGCACGCTTGGTGTAAGTGATTGCCTTTTCGGCTTGGCCAATAATATTTTGAACGTTGCCAATATTCCTCAGTGCCCAACCAAAATCAGGTTCATCATGGGCTAGCTCGTATAAATTAGCTGCTTTGATATAGTTGCTCATCGCTTCCTGGTAGTCGTTTTCTTCTAACAGCATAGTGCCCACTCCGTTGTAAACAGCGGCTTGGGTCAACAGGTCGTTAGTCGGCAAGGCAATTGCTATCCCTTGGTTAAAAAAAAACTTTGCGGAATCTTTTTTTGAAAGGCGGAGAAGATCCAATCCTATCCCTATATTGGCCAAGGCTTCTTCTTTTTTGAAATTGAATTTTTTAGAAAGCGATAATGCATAGCTGTGCATCAGCAAGGCCGAATCGTATGTACCAAACGTTTGATAGAGCTCGCCAAGCAAGCGATAACATTGGGTGAATTTCTCCGTGTAGCCCGAACGAAGTGGAAAAGACAATAGGCGGAGGTAGTAACGTGTTGCAGCGCGCGGGGTATCCCTAAAATTTTGTTGAGCGGAAAGAAAACAAGAATCGAAAAATCGTTCGTCAGTATTTTTCTTTAACGTGTCAAAACGATTGACTGCCTGAGCCGACAGGTTTAATGACGCAAGCAAAAGCCCAAGGAAGATCGTGTTACCCAATTTCATGACAGACAAACCGAGGGATAAAGCGCATGAAGCAAAGTTGCTGAAAAATATATTCACAAACCCGATGCAGCTTTTATTTTCACTTGAGCCAGCAGGTTGATTCCAGAGGCAAATATTGGTATTCAAACGAAAGGCATCGACAAAAGCCTTGGTGAGTAACAATGGTTATTCCAGATATTGCGATGAAATATTTTAGAGATAAAATGCTGAGTTCGTTATTTCATAATACTGAAATAGCCGAAATCTAATTACCAATTTAAAACTACAGAATCAGTTTTATTCACCCCCGAGGATTGCAACTGGTCAACTAACACTTATTGATTTTGGGTGATATTTCGGACAACTCTCTCTGGCATTCCCATGAGCAGGCTGAGCGTAGCGAACGTCTTTCGCGCTGCGTGGCTTGTTATCAGCTCGTACTTAAGATGTGAAGTTGTTTTACGATGACCCCCGGAGAACCTGGTAATAGTAACGGGCGCATTGATGCCGGCTTCTTTACAACATTCCTTCAGGTACTCATTGAACTTTTGGTGCGATACCTTTGGTAGCGTTTCGTAGATGGTGTCCTGGTACTTAGCCAAGATGCCAAAGGAATATTTATTCAATGGAATCATGCTGTTCTCCTTAGTCTTCTGGATGGTTTTCAAAATGAAATCTCCTTGGATGTTGCTAGCCTTCAACGAAATCAAATCTGAGAACCTCAGGCCTGTGCTACAGCCGAATACAAAAATGTCGCGAACGCGATCAAGTCGTTTTGATTTGAATGTATGGTTATAGAGTGCGGTGAACTCCTCGAGCGTGAGACAAATGACTTCTGTTTCCCGCTCGGCAGCTCTGAACTTCTTGAACGACTCGTGTTTGATATAGTCGCGCTCAAATCCCTAATGAAGGAATGTTTTCAGCACAGCAATGATCTTGGCAAAATAGTTATCACCGATTTTTCTTTTTTCAATAGCGTAGTGCCGGAGATGTTCAAAGAACTCCATGTTCATTTGATGGAATGTCAATTCATTGCCAGTGTCTGATTGGTACTCCTTCAAAAAATTGAAAACAGTCTTCTTGCCCGTGATGGTGCGCTCAGCTTTCACCGCTTTGATGGACTGCAGGTATTGCTCTGCCGCCTTAAAGAAATCGAACTGATCCATCTTTACCAAGGACTCATCCATCAGCCGCTCTATGATATATTTTTCTGTGAGCTTTATTCTTCGATCAAAAGATTCCTGGTCAATCACCTTGACTTGTGCATCGATAAAATCGAGCCGCTTGTTGAATGATTTCGTTTCATCGAGTGCATCAGCTTTGGGCGGCCGCCTGATGCGCTCTTTTTCCAAATCCCAACTTTTTAAAGCTGCATGTACATTTGAGACGGGCTTCCTGATCCTTTTTCCATTGTAACTGATGTCCATGTAAATAGGATAGTCGCCATGCTTAGTTAATCTTTTGTACGCGCAGATAAAATCTGACCTTCATCAGCTTGGGTGTCGAAAAGTGTGTCGAAATTTTCCGTTAAAACCGATTTTCATCGGTTATCACTCAAAAATAAATAAAAAAAGGCTGAATATCAGCCAGTTTTAAAGGATTATCATGAATGATAACCTAAGAGTACCCGGGACGGGAGTTGAACCCGTACAGCCTTTAAGGGCCACAGGATTTTAAGTCCTGCGTGTCTACCAATTCCACCACCCGGGCGGGGCAGTTAATAGTTATTTGTGTCCGTTAATCGACTGTAAACAAACTGTAAACAAAAAAGTGTGAGCTAAACACTCACACTTTTGTACGATTAACCATTAACTTCTAACCATTAACGATTCTTTGAGCGGGAAACGAGACTCGAACTCGCGACCCCGACCTTGGCAAGGTCGTGCTCTACCAACTGAGCTACTCCCGCTTAATTAATTCAAAATTGAAGATTAAAATTCAAAATCAACTTTTGAATATCGAATTAACCTTGAATTCTGAAAGGGACTGCAAATTTAATGCACCATCCTTAATTTCCAAATTACAGCCTGTCGGTAAAGTGCCTTATTCCCTTTTCTTCCGAAAACTTGGTTTTATTGAATTCCGCAGAGTTGCCTTTGGGTATTGACAATGACTTAAAATCATTCCCTTTCAGTGTTTTAGCCTGATAAAGGATTTGGCCAATATGATGAGGATAATGCGCAAGTTGCCGTTGGATTGCCTCCAGCACAGTTTGGCCTTCGTTGCGTATGTAGATAATCTTATTTAGATCTTCCGGCTTCAAATTCTCAACTGCCAACAAAAGACATTCCCAGCCCTTTTCCCAGGCTGCCAGCATTGTTTTTTTATCTGGATAGGATTCTTCAAACTCTGCCTCGCGGTTGCGCCATGATTTTTCGCCATCGGAAGTTAAAAAATCAGTCCACCGTGAAAGCATATTACCGCTGAGGTGATGCACAATTAATGCAATACTGTTGCTGGCATCATTGGACTGAGACAAAATTTCTTCGTCTGAAAGCTGGGCCATGGCACCCTCGCCCAGTTTTTTATAATAGCGAAATAATTTGATCGTGCTTTCTAAAAATAGTTGGTCGTTAGGCTTCCACATCTTCATTCACGGCTTTTGTGTTTTGCTTTTCGTATTGCTTTCTCAATTCCATCGCTTGCTTTTTATTTTTTGAAAATTTGACATGGTCAGGAACACCTTTTAAATCCCAGATCAACCCCACCGCCTGAAAGCTGCGCAAAATGTAATACGTGATATCTATCTCCCACCAAAAAAATCCTTGGCGCGAAGCCACTTCATAATAGTGATGATTGTTGTGCCAGCCCTCGCCCAACGTAAGCAATGCGAGCCACATGCTGTTCTTTGATTCGTCATCGGTTTGGTAACGTTGCTTTCCAAACTTGTGCATGATCGAATTGATGGAGAACGTGCCATGATAGGTGATGACGGTACTCAAAAAAAATCCGATAAATAAAGCAGAAAATCCAACAGGCGAAAACATAGCTGTGATGCTTCCACCATCAACGATTCCCCCTAAAGCCATCACAACTAACGCAAGAATAGTTGGCGCTACGAGGTAATGCTTATTCAGCCAAACCAGCTCAGGATATTTGGCATAGTCGCCAATCGTTTTGTAATCGGTTTCTTTAAAATCCGGACCAACTATCCATCCCACATGCGAATACCAAAAGCCGTAGATTTTCATCGAGTGAGGATCTGCTGGCGTATCACTGTAACGGTGATGGTGCCGATGGTGGGCAGCCCACCACAACGCTCCTTTTTGTGCTGAGGTCTGCGCCATGAAGGCAATGACAAACTGAAACCAGCGCGAAGTTTTATACGACTTGTGTGCGAAGTAGCGATGATAGCCTCCGGTAATCCAAAACATGCGGAAGAAATAAAAGAAGGCACACATGATCCAATCAAAAACTGTAGCTCCTGTAAATAAGGCGGCAAGCGGAATTAAATGAATGATGGCAAAAGCAATCTCCTGTTTAAGGATAGGTTTCCTGCGGACTTCCGGTTTTAGTAACGTATCCATGAAGTGAGGCTAAATCATTTTTCGAATAAGACAAATTGAAAGCCGGTTGTGACCGACAATCACATTTTTTTATGCCGGAATATGACTTTTAAGTTCTTTGATCAATTGGGCCGCGTTGCCAAAATCGCATGCCTCCTTAAAACTTCTTATGAGCGATGACGCATCGGGCATTTCCCAATGGATCTTGGAGGTCTCTTCGCTTAGTTTTTTCTGTGCGCGACTGAACAACTGGCGGCAATGTTCTTTCTTTTTATCCAGCGTTTGCTGGAGCTCTTCGTAGTCAAAATCAAAAACTTCTTTCAATAAATATACGGCACGCTCAAGCGGGCCAAGTTTGGTTTGCAATACCTTGAAGGCGGCTGATAGATTGACATCTAAATCTAACTTCGAAAGATTTATTTCTTTGAATTTGCTCAGCAATTCTGGAAGGTGAACATTATCTAGGTATTCTTCTTTCTTTCTTTTCAATGCTTTTAAATGATTGAAGCAATTATTGGTTACTGCTTTAATCAAATACGCTTTCGTATTTTCAATTTTCTTTTGATCGATGCTTAACCACTTCACAAAGGTTTCTTGCACAATATCTTCAGCATCCTCTTTGCACCGCACCAAATTGTAAGCAATGGTGTGCAAGAGCGGCTGATATAACGTTATGGTCTGCGCGTGGGTCATTTATACTTCACAAAGTTACGGCAAAATCGTCATTCGCCAACGCGAATTCTGAAATGTTCATCAAAACTAATGGTTGTCAGCCGGATAGTGGATGCCTGCTTTCGTACGAATTCGATCGAGTGTTTCCATCAGCAAAAGAGAATCGGAATGTTTCATCATGGGGCTCTCGGTTAACCCATTTATAAGACAATCGGTAACGTGCTGTGCTTCGTATTCATATCCATTTCCTTTGGCGGCTTCAAAAGGAATGACTTCCCGCGTATCAACGATTCCGGGGTAATATTCCAAGTGGGTAGTAGGGCCATGAAAGCGATGCGTGAGCCGGATGCGCCCCTTGTCGCCCCCCAGGTCAGCACCCGTAGAGAGATGAGAAGTGAACGTGGAGAAAAGTTGCGCGATTGCTCTGTTGTGGTAATTAAACTGCATCGCGCACTGACTGTCAGTTCCTTGTTCGGAAGGAGACATCACAGCTTCAATTTCATCGGGCCTTCCCAATAGATCAAGCGCGAGAAAAACCGGATATACGCCAATATCAAGCAGCGAACCTCCACCAAGTGCCGGATCATACAACCGCGGTGCAACGGGCGGTGATGGGATGAACCCGAAATTGGCAATCACATTTTGAACCTTCCCGATTTTATCTTTGGCAACCATGCCCTTCATCTCTTGATAGTGTGGAAGGAATTTTGTCCAGAAGGCTTCCATCAAAAACACTTTTTCTTTTTGTGCCACGTCAATCATTTCTTTCGCTTGCTTGTAATTAATGGCAAATGCCTTTTCACAGAGTACGGCTTTTTTGTTTTTCAGGCAGAGCAACGTGTGCTCGTGGTGAAAGGCATGGGGCGTGGCAATATAAATTACATCCACTTCGGGATTTTCAACTAAAGCCTGATAGCTATTGTGTTTATGTTTTACAGGAAAATCATTTGCAAATTCATTTGCTTTGGATTGCTCGCGTGCGGCTGCGGCAACCAGCTCGGCATGGGCAACCCATTTCAAATCGCTTGCAAACTTTCGAGCGATTTTGCCGCAACCTAAAATTCCCCAACGAATGGTTTTCATAAAGATATTTTTTTTAAAATACTCAAAACCTCATTCAACTTCAGTAACGCTTCCACTGGGCTGATCGTATTAATATCAATTTTGCCGAGCATCTCAAGCACCTCCTTCATTTTCGGGTCGGCCTCGAACAGCGTCAATTGAGGCGTGGCTTTTGGAAGTGCATCAAACTTCTTGTGGGGTTCATTCTTATGTTTTTCTTTCTCCAGAAAATGTAAAATCTCATTTGCCCGCAGCACAATCTTGTTGGGCATGCCAGCCAGTTGTGCCACGTGAATACCAAAACTGTGTTCGCTTCCACCTTCTTTCAGTGTGCGCATAAAGATGATTTTGTCGCCAATTTCTTTTACAGAAACATTAAAGTTTTTCACCCGAGGTAAATCTTCAGCGAGTTGATTCAATTCATGATAGTGCGTGGCAAAAAGTGTTTTGGCTTTGTGTTCCTTTTGGTTGTGTAAATATTCCACAATGCTCCAGGCAATGGACACACCATCGTATGTGCTGGTACCCCTTCCGATTTCATCCATCAATACCAAACTGCGGTCACTCAAATTGTTGAGGATGCTTGCCGTCTCGGTCATCTCCACCATGAATGTCGATTCACCCCTCGATAAATTATCCGAAGCGCCAACACGTGTAAAAATTTTATCCACGATTCCTAGCAAGGCGTTCTCGGCCGGAACGTAGCAGCCAATCTGAGCCATCAATACAATCAAGGCAGTCTGGCGGAGCAAGGCGGATTTGCCGGCCATGTTGGGCCCTGTGATAATTAGGATTTGCTGCGTTTCATTGTCGAGGAAGATGTCGTTGGGCACGTAATTTTCGCCCACGGGCAGCTGGTTTTCTATTACCGGATGCCGACCGGCTTTGATGGCGAGCCTTGTCGAATCGCTTATCTCCGGCCTTGTGTAGTGATTTGCTTTTGCCACAAAAGCAAATGAGAGCAGGCAATCCAGCTCGGCAATGATCCGGGCATTATGTTGGATTTGCGAAACGAATTCGGCCGTGTGTCGAACCAGTTCCTGAAAAAGGTGCTGTTCGATTACAGTCAGCTTCTCTTCGGCATGAAGGATTTTTTCTTCGTAAACTTTCAGCTCTTCGGTGATGAACCGCTCGGCATTGACCAACGTTTGTTTTCTGATCCAATCAATGGGGACTTTGTCTTTGTTGGCGTTGCTTACTTCAAGATAATAACCAAAGACTTTGTTGTACGATATTTTTAATGAATTAATACCAGTTCGTTCAACTTCACGCTTTTGGATTTGCAGAAGATAATCCTTCCCCGAAAAGGCGATTGCCCTTAATTCATCCAGCTCGGCATTCACTTTTTCTTTGATGATGCCACCTTGGTGCAAAAGCATGGGCGCATCGTCCTTCAGTTCTCGGTCAATTTTTGCAAACAGAAATTCGCAGGGATCGATTTGACTCCCAAATTTTATCAATTCTTGTGGTGCTGAATTTAAAAGCATTTGCTTGACGGGCGCAATTGCATGGAGGGCTCTTTTCAATTGCAAAAGTTCGCGCGGGTTCACACGGCCAACGGCAACTTTTGAAATCAGCCGCTCCAAGTCCGCCATTTGCCTAAACTGTTCTGAAATTTTCTCGGCAAGTTGAGGATGTTCAAAAAAATGGGTAACGACTTGAAGCCTTTCTTCAATTCCTTGTTTCTCTTTGAGGGGAAGCACCATCCACTTGCGCAAGTTGCGCGAGCCCATGGGGGTGATGGTTTGGTCAAGGATTTGAATCAGAGGAACTCCTCCTTCGTTGTAGGAGTGCACGATTTCCAGATTACGGATTGTGAACTTGTCGAGCCACACATATTGGTCTTCGTCCAAGCGCGCAATACGCGCGATGTGTTGCGTGTGGTTGTGCTCGGTGGCTTCGAGGTAGTGAAGGATTGCCCCGGCCGCCACAATTGCCTCCGTCATCGCATCAATACCAAATCCTTTGAGCGTGACGGTATTGAATTGCTTCAACAATTTTTCTTGGGCAAAATCAAACGCATAAACCCATTCGTCAAGGGCAAATGTGGCATGCTCTTCAGCAAAAAGGCCATCTAATTTGTCACGATGTGATTTACTGAAAATGATTTCAGCAGGCGTAAAATTCTGGATCAGTTTTAAAACGTAGCCTTCATTTCCTTGCGCTGCATAAAATTCGCCCGTGCTGATGTCGAGAAACGAAACACCCCAGCCATTCTTGGTGATATGAATCGAGGCCAAAAAATTATTCTGTCTTTTTTCAAGCACATTGTCATTGAAAGAAACGCCAGGGGTAACCAATTCGGTTACCCCTCGTTTTACAATTCCTTTTACAAACCGGGGGTCTTCCAGTTGATCGCAGATGGCCACACGATGCCCGGCCCGAACGAGCTTTGGCAAATAGGTATCAAGGGCGTGGTGGGGAAATCCCGCCAAGGCAGTTTCTGCTACAGACCCATTGCCCCGCTTGGTCAAAACAATGTCTAAGATTTTGCTGGCTTTTATCGCGTCTTCACCAAACGTTTCATAAAAATCCCCAACACGAAAAAGCAATAAGGCACCAGGGTATTTCACCTTGATGGCATTATATTGTTTCATTAACGGGGTGTCGGTAGCTGCCATTCGCACGAAGATAGATATTGGATTCAGAATTAGGAACAGAACAAACGAAGATGGAGAATGATCGTTAATAAATTTTTAAACTTGTTATCTTTGAACAATGATTTTTGCCTTTCATATTGGCTTCCTGGAGGTGAGTTGGGTGGATGTGATCGACATCGGGCTGGTGGGGGTTTTGCTTTATCAGGTTTATAAACTCATTCATGGAAGTATTGCCGTAAATATTTTTTTGGGCATTCTTGCGCTCTATCTGGTTTACCTGATTGTGCGGGCGGCCCAAATGGAATTGCTGACTAAAATCCTAGGGCAATTTATGGGAGTCGGTGTGCTGGCGATGATCATTTTGTTTCAGCCGGAGATCCGAAAATTTTTGCTGCTGATCGGGCGAAGTGCGGAATTCAACCGCGATGGTCTTTTTAAATCGCTGCGTAATTGGCGCTACGGTTACCACGATGATTTTGATATTCATCAACTGATTGAGGCGACCAAGTCTTTGAAAGCCACACGCACAGGTGCCCTAATGGTATTTTCGAGAGACACGGAATTGAAATTTTATTGCGAGACAGGCGATTGGCTTGATGCCGATGTTAACAAAAGATTGCTGTTATCAATTTTTCAAAAGACAAGCCCGCTCCACGATGGAGCAATTGTTATTTACAAAGGCCGAATCAAAGCTGCCCGATGTGTTTTGCCAGTAAGTGAAAACGATCACCTTCCACCCCATTTTGGGCTACGGCACCGATCGGCCATAGGCATGAGCGAAACCACAGACACGTTAGTGATGGCCATATCTGAAGAGTCGGGAAGATTGATATTGGCACGCAATGGAAAATTCGTTCGTGGTTTAAAACTTAAACAAGTGGAGCAAAAAATCCTGGAATACCTTCATAATACGGAACCAAAAAATTGGGATGAGGTACCTGTTGAACCAGAAACGCAAGAGCCTGAAGAAGTAAAGGCTTAGCGTGAACTCTTCCTCCTTTCGGTATGGAATGCTTTCTCCTCGAATATCATTCCCTCCCTATTGATGGAACACGCTCGACTTAACGATAAGCCCGTTCCGTATCTCCAACATTTCGCCAACAAGGAGATCTCCTTCGCCATTTACATGTCTAACATATTCCATAAAAACTCGGTCATCGCAAGGAGTAAGGCGAACGACTTTATAGTGCAGTGACGGCAGCCTGTCAAAAGCATCTTGCCACCAAGCCCACAAAGTTTCTTTGCCTTTGATCAACCCATTGGTTTCGGGATAGCGCTCTTTTAGTTTGGGACTGAAGTGCTGCGCGTTCTCATCATAAAGAGCCAGTAGCCCTTCCAGATTTTTATCATTGAAAGCGACAAACCAACGATTCGCTATTTCATTTAAGGCAGAAGAACTCACCGCTTAGCCGAGAACATGAAGAGTAACCCAATATCGGTAGGCAACCAAAGCTTTGTCAATTTTTGACAACCGGTTAATGTCTCGCTGGCTGTATTTTGGAAGAAGTAATTTATTCAATGCGGCAAGGATTTTGAACCCACGTTTCATGAGGTATCAATTTTTGGTATAGATTATTTTACCCGTATCGTCTATCTTTTTTCTGAGCTCTTGGTTTTTTAATGTCTCGTAATGAAGTACATCTGCCCAGAGCAATATTGGGCTTTCGCATTCAATTTGGCTATGGATGTGTGAGATCTCATTGTTCGTAACCGTACTACCAACGATAGCCAGATCGATGTCGGAAGCTTTTTCGAAATGTCCATTGGCACGGCTACCATAAAGGATTACTTTTTCGATGGACGGAAAAGAAACAAATAACTTCAAAAGGTATTGCATATCCTTTTCGCGGAGGCCAAAACGGTTAGTTGTATAAGTAATCATCAGACCGACAACATTTTCGATTTAAACTCGGTAAAAGCTGGGAGAAAATCAAATATTATTCTATCCAAATAACTTCTGCTTTTCTCCTCGTTGTAAACATGGCTCAGTTCGTTGCGAGCCTCTACAATTTCTGACCATACAAATGGATCGATGAAGCCGTCCGCTCCCATTTGTGTGATGCTTGGTCGCGGTCCCCTCAACCCTGAATAACCGGTTTCCTTCAAGTAATCTTGCATTACTTTCCAAGCCAATTCAAAAGTAAATTCAAAACGTTGGATAAGACCATCCTTTTCTAATTCGTTCAAACGCTCGTATTGAGCGGCACCTTCTTGCAATGCATTAAGGGCTTCATTATAATTTTTTAACCTCAAGTGCCACCGTCTTTCCTTGCTTTCCATACCCTTATTTTATTACGCCCAACTCCGTACCTACTTCTGTAAATGCGTTGATGGCTTTATCAAGATGATGGCGTTCGTGCCCGGCAGATATCTGCACCCGAATGCGGGCTTTTCCTTTGGCCACTACCGGAAAGAAAAACCCGATTACATAAATCCCTTTTTCCAAAAGCCGTTCGGCAAATTTTTGAGCCAACGGGGCTTCGTACAACATGATCGGAACGATCGGATGTGCTCCGGGTTTAATATCAAATCCGGCTTTGGTCATTTCTGTTCTGAAATATTTTGTGTTCTGCTCCAGCTTATCACGAAGGGCCGTAGTTTCCGAAAGCATGTTAAACACTTCGATGGACGCACCGACAATAGACGGTGCCAGCGTGTTTGAAAATAAATAAGGCCGGGAGCGCTGGCGTAGCATTTCGATGATCTCTTTTTTTCCGGAGGTGAAGCCGCCCGAGGCACCTCCCAATGCTTTGCCTAATGTGCCTGTAATAATATCCACGCGGGCCATCACTCCACAATGTTCAGGCACACCGCGACCGGTTTTGCCGATGAAACCCATCGAATGACATTCGTCCGTCATTACCAATGCTTCGTATTCATCGGCCAAGTCGCAAATTTTATCCAACTGGGCAATGGTGCCGTCCATGGAAAAAACACCATCGGTTACGATCATGATTTGGTTTGCTCCAGCCTTTTTTGCGTCCTCTAATTGCGCTTTCAAATCGGCCATGTCGTTGTGCTTGTAGCGGTAGCGCATGGCCTTGCAAAGCCGCACCCCATCGATAATGGAGGCGTGGTTTAGCTCATCTGAAATGAGGGCATCTTTTTCT
Source organism: Bacteroidota bacterium (assembly GCA_043758895.1). Classification (GTDB taxonomy): domain Bacteria; phylum Bacteroidota; class Bacteroidia; order Cytophagales; family Cyclobacteriaceae; genus ELB16-189. Next base: position 8,606 of record JAYVMP010000151.1, on the reverse strand, counting down.
CCCAATAACGGTTCGAAGACCCCACCATTTGCATCAAAAGCGGCTGCATATAGAATGGTATCTTCGGTGTGAAGAAATTCTGAAATCCTTTTCTCTAATTCTTTATGGATGTCTTGCGTACCGCAAATGAAGCGCACGGACGACATCCCAAAACCATGGGTGTCAATTGCCTTCTTTGCGGCAGCCGTAACTCTTGGATGGGATGACAAACCGAGATAGTTATTTGCGCAAAAGTTAATCACCTTTTTACCACCTGCTGTTTTGATGTCGGCAGCTTGTGGTGTAGTGATGATCCTTTCATTTTTGTAAAGCCCGGCTTCACGAATGGATTGAAGTTCCTTTTCTAAAACGGGTTGAAGTTTTTTATACATAAGGTGAATCGGTTTTATTCCAAAAATCAAAGATACTGGCTTCGAGTGGTAAGCTGCAAGCTACAAGCTTTTGAGAAATCTACTTGTAACTTATAGCCTGTGGCTTGAAGCCATTTTTCAATTATCTTCGCCCCACTTTCGATTATGAAGAAGACTAAGATTTTATTGATAGGTGCCGGTGGGCAATTGGGCGCGGAGCTCACTCAGGGATTGTGGAAAATTTACGGACAGGAAAACGTGATCGCCTCCGACATCAAAGATGCGCAAGGGGTTTTGAAGGAAGGTCCTTATGAAAAATTTGATGTGATGCAGCGCGACAAGCTCTTTGAGTTACTCAAGAAAAGGGAAATCACTCAGGTTTATCACTTGGCCGCACTGCTTTCGGCAACTGGAGAGAAAGATCCGCGCTGGGCATGGAAGCTCAATATGGAAAGCTTGCTGTTTGTGCTGGAGGCTGCGCAAGAATTGAAACTGCACAAAGTATATTGGCCCAGTTCCATTGCTGCTTTTGGGCCTACCACACCCAAGCAAGATACGCCTCAAGATACGATCATGGATCCATCCACTGTTTACGGCATCACCAAATTGGCTGGCGAACTTTGGTGCGAATATTATTTTAGAAGGTATGGTGTAGATGTGCGCAGCCTTCGCTATCCGGGATTGATCGGGTGGAAGACACCGCCCGGTGGAGGCACTACCGATTATGCTGTGGATATTTATTTTAAGGCTATCAAGGAAAAAAAATACGAGTGCTTTCTCTCGCCCGATACGTATTTGCCGATGATGTACATGGATGATGCGGTGAAAGCAACCATCGATTTAATGGAAGCTCCTGCTGAAAAAGTGAAAGTGCGAACGAGCTACAACATTTCCTCCATGAGTTTCTGCCCCGCACAACTTGCGGCAACCATTAAAAAGTATATCCCTGATTTCACCATTACCTATCAGCCCGACTTTAGGCAAGCCATTGCCGACTCTTGGCCAAAATCCATTGCCGATTCACCCGCCCGCAAAGATTGGGGCTGGCAACACCAGTTTGGGTTGGATGAAATGACGCAGGATATTTTGAAAAACCTGAAAGGGGCTATTCATTCAAGTTCACCCTCCGCTATACATCCGTAATCGCATCAAAGCCTTTGAAGCTGCCTGTAATAGCGATGGCCGAAACGAAATCATTTCATCAATTATCCGAAAACCTTACTGCCAAATTCGTAGCTATTCCAATCCGGAAACCATTGCCTACATAATTTCCGTTTTGGAATGATGTAGCAAACTCAAGCCTGAACAACCGGAGAATGCCATTGAGGCCATAGCCCAACTCCGTGTAATTGCCGGATGAAGGTGTGGCGAGGTAATTCACAAAGAAATTTTCCGATGCCCCCAGCATCCGTACTTTCGCGATGCGCGTGAGCAAAAACTTTCTGAAATGATAATGCACATTGGCCGAGAAGTATTTGTCGCGGGTGCTGTATTTGTAATAATCCAACAAGCGGAAGCTCCCCACCGGGCTGGTTGTCATCAAGGGCGTTTGATTGCCATCAAAATGTTTGTAGTCCATGAAGTACATGGATTTGGAATTTAAAAACTGCCCAGCTTTCAAATTCATGTCCAGCAATCCACGCACGCCCAACCGGATTCCTTCGCGCACGCCCGCCTCAATCAAATCATAATTTACATCGCTGCCAAAAACCTGGCTGAACCCTTTTCGGTAATCCAAAGTAAAAATAGGTGACGAGCGATCTTCCCTGAATTTGTTTCCATTGCGTATGCGGTACTTCTGCCATGGCCGCGCTTCAAAACCAATCATACCGATAAATGCAGTATTGTTTTGAAAGCTTGTATTGGGCAGCTCCACATTTACCGGAGCATTGGGGGTGAACCGGTCTTTGCTCCTGTCATTAAATGAATAATTGTTGTTGTTGAACAGCTCATGCCTCCGCGCCAATGACCACTGCGTTCGAAAAGAGTATTTGTCGCTGATGCGTTGGCGGTAATTCAAGTCAACAAAGTAGCGTTCATAAATCTTCATCCAGTTTTGCCCTTGGACTAACGTGGTGAATGTATTTACGAATGGGTGAATGGGCTCATCGGTATTGAATTGCTGAATGTATCTTCCTCCGCTCACCGTTAAGCGGCTCATGCGAGTGCGGTAATCAATACGCAAAAAACCGGTAAGTTTTTCGCGGGCAAAGGCGTAGCGAAAGTTGGGGCTGATCTCCAGGCGTTTTGTGTCGGGTCTTTTTTCTTTGTTTGCCGTGTCGCGCTTCACCCAGCGTTTATAATAACTCAATCGGTAAACGGTATTCACACCTTCCACGGTATTGTATCCGCCCCAGGGCGTATGGATTTGAAAGTTGGAAGTTTTGCCAAGCGGGTAGCTATTGCCCGTCAACACATCAAACGGGTTGAAGCCTTTGTGTTTCCGTTTCGACTTGAGTGTGTCGCCTTCATCGCGCTTGCGCTGCACCACGTCAATACTGTCTGTTTTTTTGTAGCCGCGCACTTCTTCTTTGTCCAATGGCGCTGGCCGGATGCCGAACCAAAAAGTAGAATCTTTTTTGTAAGCCATGGAGTCAACCGTGTATTTTGTTTCTGAAATTACGTCCGGTTCTTTTTGTTGGTGCTTTTCGGTTTTCTCATAAGCCTTGGCCAATTGCCGCAGTTCTTTGCCGGTGATCTCCTTACCGTTCTCCAACCGCTGTTTCAATTGTTGGTTTTTTTGACTGAATTGCTTGGTCACTTTCCTGGCTTCCTCCTTCTCCAATTTCTCATCGATGATTTGCATTTCCACGGGCAGTGCTGGATTCAACGTGATTTTATAGTCTTTCACCGTGGCATTGTAAGACCCAATAAAATCAAACCCGAATACTTTTCCGCTAATGATGGCTTGCATGGAGAGCGGCAACCAGGCCAGCCCAACCCCGTCATTCAGGCCGGCTTTGGCTCCCACAGGATTGTAGATCTCTTTGATTTGAAAGCGAATCCCCAATTTGGAAGACCGTAGCTCAAAACTGTGGATGCTCCACCAGTTTTCCACTAAAGAAATCTCGCCCTCAAAAACATTGTCACCTTTAGATCGGGGGACAACCCTTATTTTGCTGATCTCATACTCCCCATCTTTAAACGTGCCGAGGTATTCAAACTTGTAGTACGAAAATGCTTTGGGCGACAGCGGGGAGATCGTCTCTGCAATTTCGGGCTCATAAAGGCTTCCAAAGAAATAATTGTTGGGCGAAGCACTTCGGTTGGTGCCCTGGTTATAAACGGCAATCACTTTCTCCTCAAATTTATTGGGCCGTGTGTACTTCACTTCGCTTACCGATTCGGTGATGAAGAGCCTGTCTTTCGTCACGCCTTCTTTCGCTAACGCTTTTTTTGCAAACCACGGATAATCTTTCAGTTTGCCTTTGCCTTTGATATAAACTTTGGCCGTGTAGCGATCCAATTGCTGCGTATGGTATTTTGCTTTGGCAATTGCTTTGCGCATGATGGTGTAGGCAGGGTCTTCTTTGTTGGCCCGCACGGTGACAGCCTCCAGCAGAATGGTTTCTGGTTTGAGGACGATATTGATTTCTATAAAATCTTTTTCGATATCCACCGTTCGCAACAGCGATTGGTAGCCCAAAAATTTGAACACAACTTCATAGTGGCCGGGTGCAAGCGCAATTTCATAATTCCCGTTAAGGTCGGTGGAAGCCCCAGAACCGGTCTGCCTTACAAAGATGGAAGCATACGGCAACGGAGTTCCATCATTGGCCGTTACCGTGCCTTTGATGCCACCACTAAAACTCAAAAACGAGGCGGAGATCAGTAAAAAGGAAAGTAGAAGTTGCCTCATCAATGTTTTGTGCTTAGACGAAACCCCTATGGAAAAAGTTGTACCAAGGGTCTATTTGTAAAATCCTTTCGCTCGGATCATTTGCTCCACCAATTCTGGAACGAGGTAGCGGATAGACTTATTGTTTTTGACGCACTGCCGAATGTAGGTAGCCGATATATCAAAAAGTGGAGCTTCAATCATTTTCACATGGGCATGACTCGTTAAAGGAGAATTTGTTACGTGAGGACGGGCCTTCCCTGATAAAGCGGTCGGACGGGGGTAAACATAAAGCCCGAATTGATTCAGGATTTCCTCGTAATTTTTCCATTGCGTAAAATTTTCCAAGTTGTCCTCACCGAGGATCAACTTAAAATCCTTGTCGGGATGTTTTTCCCGTAGGTTGGCCAGGGTGAAAATCGTGTAGCTTGGTTTTGGCAGATGAAACTCTACATCACTCACCTCAAATTTTAAATTGTCGGCAATCGCTGCCTTCACCAGGTCAAACCGGTCGAACTCGTGCAATAGCCCTTTGCTTGGCTTGAGTGGATTTTGTGGGGACACGACAAACCACACTTTTTTCAAATCCGTGTTTTCGGCCATGCTATTGGCCATGGCCAGATGCCCGATGTGGATGGGGTTAAATGAACCGAAGAAGAGGCCGATTTTTTGACTTTGATTCATGGGATTTTTATGATTTCCATGGTAGAAGAAATTTCATTTCTGCTTGAAGCCATCAAACAGACGTTGGGCTTCCTCCAATGATCTTTCCAAATTCTCATTGAGCAGCACTACATCAAACTTGTCCTGAAAAGACATTTCAAAGGTAGCTTTAAAAACTCTTCGCGAGAGGCTCTCTTCGCTTTCAGTACCACGGTCTTTCAGGCGTTCTTTTAAGATTTCCAAAGAAGGAACTTTCACAAAAATAGCGAGTGCTTTATCCCCAAAATACTTTTTCAGATTGATGCCACCTTTCACATCCACATCAAAGATCACATTTTTCCCTTCGCTCCAAATTCGTTCGATTTCGGATTTTAAAGTACCATAGAAATTGCCGGCATACACTTCTTCCCATTCCACAAATTCATTGTTGTCTATTTTGTGTTTAAATTCTTCGGGTGTGAGAAAGTAATAATCTTTTCCATTCTCTTCCTTGCGGCCTCGCTTGTCGCGCGTAGCAGCTGAAATGGAAAATCCTAAGTCGGAATTGTTTTTAAGTAGGTGCTGGACGATGGTCGTTTTGCCAGAACCGGAGGGCGCAGAAAAAATAATTGCTTTACCACCTTTCACTGAGTCTTCTGCTAAACCAGACATCAGGTAGCCGATGATTTGATCTTTGTCTTGATCTGAGAAACCAAATCCTCGGGGCAATTGCCACCGCAACACTTGGCTTGCAGAAGCTCTTTGATGGCCATATCCAAGTTGTATTCTTTATAGCATGGCATGCAATGATCCATGTGCTGTTTAAAATAATTTCGTTGCTCAGAAGTAGCTTCGCCATCCAAAATGGACTGGAGCATTTCCATACACGTTGGCTTTTTGCCATCGTTTTGAATAAATGGATTGGAAGAAGTTGCCATAACTTTATGCTTTGTTGTATCCCATGGATTGCGCGTATGATTTTAATTTTTCTTTGAGGAGATTTCGAGCGCGGTGCAGCCTGCTGCGAACAGTGCCAATCGGTATGTCGAGAATCTTAGCCATTTCTTCATACTTAAAACCTTCCAAGTCACATAAAATAATCACTGTTCTAAAATCCACATCAAGTGAGTTGAGGGCGTTGCTGATTTCATCCCCGATCATGTCTTTCAGCGACTCCACGCGCAAATCCGGTGTGATCTGCCGATCTACTTCGTCTGAATTATAATAGGTTTCAACTTCCTGATAATCTACCTTCGAAGGCTCCTTGCTCTTCTTGCGGTAGTCATTGATAAAACTATTTTTCAAGATGCGAAACAGCCATGCCTTGGCATTAGTTCCTTTCTGGAAGGACTCTATAAAACGAAAAGCCTTGAGGTAAGTGTCTTGCACCAAATCTTTGGCGTCATCGCGCTCGAGGGTGAGGCGGTAGCCGAAGTTGTACATGGCGTGAATGTGGGGCATGAACTCATGGTCGAAAATTTCTTGCTTCTCTTTTTCAGAATAATGCTGGCGTGGCGCTTCTTCGAATTCTGTTTCCATGAAAGGCAAAAATAAGATTATAATTTGAAAAGGAGATGATCCGGATCGGTATCAAAAGAAAATTATAGCCATTATCGCAAGTTGCTTTCGGTTACGAGAACTGCATCGCATGCATCGTATCCTATAGAGCGAAGATCAAAAAATCTTCAAACTCAGGTCTAAACTTTTGACGGAATGGGTAAGTGCACCCATCGAGATGTAATCTACTCCGCATTCGGCTACAGTTCTCAAATTGGATTCGGTGATGCCCCCACTGGCCTCCGTCTTGCATTTTCCGGCAATCCGTTTCACCGCAGCTTGCATTTCATTAGGGGTCATATTATCCAGCAAGATCACGTCCACCGCTTGCGTATCCAAAGCCTCTTGCACTTCGTGCAGGTTTCGTGTTTCCACTTCAATCAACAGTTCTTTGTTTTCGGTTCTCAAATAGTCAACCGTTTGGGCTACAGCCAACGCTATGCCACCGGTCACATCAATGTGGTTATCTTTCAGCATGATCATATCGTACAGCGCAAGGCGATGATTTTTTCCGCCCCCGATGGCCACGGCCCACTTCTCCATCATCCGAAAATTAGGTGTTGTTTTTCGGGTATCCATCAGTTGTGCAGAAGTGCCTTCGATCAACTTTGATAAATAATTTGTTTTGGTGGCAATGCCGCTCATGCGCTGCATGCAGTTGAGCACTAAGCGCTCGCCAGTAAGAATGCTGCGAGCGCTTCCATGAACCTCAAAAGCAATGTCACCTTCAAAAGCCTTATCTCCATCCTTTTTGAAAAGGATTACTTGCAAGGAGGGATCAAGATGGTGAAATATTTTTTCGGCCAATTCAATTCCGGCAAGAATGCCATTAGCTTTTACCAGAAGCCTGGCTTTTGATTTTTTGTTGGAAGGAATGGTGGCCAGGGTGGAGTAATCACCTTCACCAACGTCCTCAACTAGTGCTGACTTAATGAATTGATCAATGGCAGCTTCTGTAAGGTAGGCAGGGCGATTCATTCTTTGGTAAAGCTCATCTCGTGGATGAGAAAACCTTTTTCCACTTCGCGCACACGCATCAGCACGTTGTAGCTGTCTGCACCACTTTGGTATTTGCCAATGGCAAACCGCAATCCTGCTTTGGACGAGCCGGTGTGTACAATACTGAAATCGGTTGGGGCATGTTTTTTGAAAAAGTCGCGCAGCACAAATTCAGCTTGGGCTTTGCTATAGGTATTCACTTCGCCTTCTAAGTTGAGGTCGATGGAGGTATTGAAGTGCGTGGCAAGTTCTTTGGCATCACCCAGCTTAACAGCATCTTTCATCGGAGCGAAAATAGTTTGTGACCATCCCGGCAAGGTGATCATCAAAATCGATCCAATAAAAAACAGTTTTTCTTTCATGTGTTAATAATTTGTTTTTTAGTTGCCACATGGAATGCCCATACCGGATTATCATTCCTTTGGGTCTGCTTTGCTGATGGCCATTTCATGCGCAGATTTCACACCAAAATTATGCCATTGTTGGGAGACGGAAAAATCGACTATCCATTTTCATTTTGTAGGTGATCTTGTTTGAGCTGATGAATGGCGAAAACCTGCTGTGCAGGCCAATTGCCTAAGGGGAAAGAAAAATACCAATCGCCAGGGAAGCATGGCTTCACTCCACAAGCCGGGACGGTAGGAGATAAACCAGAAATAGTCATACATCCCATGAAAAAGTGGATTTGTCCTTGAAATAAATACAAAGACCACTAGCAGGACCAGGCGAAAGAGCAAGGGTGAGGAGAACGAAAATTAATTGTCGATCACTGCCTCTATCGATTCCATCTTAGCTGGACTGTAAGCACCTTCTGTGGCAAACACAATTTTGCCATCGGGGTCAAGTACAAAAAAGTAAGGGATATCGCGCCTCTCAAAATCAAGTTCGTCTTTGTATTTTCTTAACTCGCCCTTGTAAAATAAAATATAGGGCAAAAGTTGTGGATCCACGTTTTTGATGGCTTTCCGTTTTGCAAGGCCAGTGGCCGCAGTATTGACACCCGTGAACATGGGTATAAAATAGACATTCACATCGTAGGTAAACCCCTGGATCATGCCCGTGGGTTTTTGAATGAAGGTGGAGTAAACAGGGTTGAACCAGGTGTTCAATTCGTCTTCTGATTTTTTTGAGTACGCCAAACCAAGCAGCGTATATTTTCCTTTCACATCGGTTGGTAAATTTACTTTTTTGTCTTCCACTGTTTCGGCTGTCATGTCCGG
>JAYVMP010000150.1:0-7955 GCA_043758895.1 Bacteroidota bacterium | reverse complement strand
CGGTGTGCATGGCGGAGGACTTAAGCCGGAGATCATCCAGCAAATTGACATCATGCCGTCTATACTAGGCTCAACCCATTTTGATAAACCCTACGTAGCATTCGGCCGCGATATTTTCCATGACAGGACCAGGCCTTTTGCGTTTAACTATTTGAACAACACCTATCAAGTATTTCAAGGCGATTACCTTTTGCAGTTTGATGGCTCTAAGCCCACAGGGCTTTTTGAATTTAAGAAGGATAAATATTTAAAAACCAATCTACTAAATCAGTTGCCCGATACGGCACGCGGCCTCGAGGTTTCCCTTAAGGCTTTTATTCAGCAATACAATAACCGCATGGTGGATAATCAACTTACCGTGGAGGAGAACTTAGCAGGAAGGGGTCACACAACAAAGAAAACTGGAAATTGAGGTGCCTCAATGAAGCAGGATTACCCTTTGTTGCATTGCGAAACTTTAAAAGGGCACAAGAAATACCTCACGATTAAGCCGAGAAAAAATTTTAGGAGAACGATTGGGTATGGATGACCTGCATAAATTCGCTGGCGACTCATAAAACGATATTGACAATTTTACCCGGCACGATGATCACTTTCTTTGGAGCTTTGCCTTCGGTCCATTTCATTACGGATTCAGATGCAAGTACAATTTTTTCGATGTCAGCCACCGGCAGGTCTAAGGCAAAATTCATTTTGGCGCGCACTTTTCCGTTGATCGAAATGGGATATTCAAAATCGTTCTCTTTCAAATAGGCTTCGTTCAATACCGGGTAGGTTGCATTTAATATCAAATCATTGTGACCGAGTTTTTCCCACAGCTCTTCAGTGATGTGCGGGGCAAAAGGGGCCAGCACAATGGTTAACGGTTCAAGGATTGCGCGTTTGTTGCATTTGAGCGATAACAACTCGTTGACGCAAATCATAAACTCGCTCACCGAGGTGTTGAAGGAAAAATGTTCAATGTCGTATTCTACTTTTTTGATCGCCTTGTGCAAGGCTTTTAATTCCGTTTTGGTCGGCTCGGCATCGGATATATCCCAATTCCCGGCATTATCGTGAAAGAGGTTCCAGAAGCGCCTTAAAAACTTATACACACCATCAATGCCGCTCGTGCTCCAAGGCTTTGAGGCTTCGAGCGGACCGAGGAACATTTCGTATAAGCGAAGCGTGTCAGCTCCGTATTTGTCGATGATGTCATCGGGATTAACGACATTGAAATACGACTTGCTCATTTTTTCAGTGGCTGAGCCGCAGATATATTTGCCATCTTCTTCAAGAATAAATTTGGCATTAGCAAAATCAGGTTTCCATTTTTTGAAAGCTTCGGTGTCAAGCTCCAACCCGTTGACTATATTAATGTCGACATGAAGAGGAGTAAACGACAAGTATCTAAAATAATCAGCGCGGTAAATATTTTCTGTATAGTCACCTTTGGGCAGTACACGTGACAAGTCAGTGAGAAATGTTAACCAATCATTTTGTGTTTTGTTGAACGATACAAAGATATCAGGGAGTTGATCTTTCAGGTGCTCCAAGCCCTCGTTAACCGTATAATCAAATCTATAAACAAATCTCGAGTCCCCCGTAATCTTCCCTTGGTTGATCAACTTCTTGAACGGTTCATCAAAATTCAAATAGCCTAAGTCGTGAAGGATTTTTACCCACAACCGAGAGTACAGCAAATGCGCCACGGCATGTTCTGATCCACCGATATACACATCCACCTGGTTCCAGTAGTCGAGGGCTTTTTTGCTTGCAAATTCTTTTTCATTGTGCGGATCCATGTAACGCAAAAAATACCAGGCCGCTCCCGCATGTGTGGGCATGGTGTTGCTGTCGCGTTTCGCGTTGTCAGAAAAATGAATCCAGTCTTTCAGGTTGGCCAACGGTCCTTCGCCCGTGCCGGGAGATTTGAAGTTATCGGAGCCAGGCAGCATCAGCGGCAACTCAGTCTCCAGCATGGGGTAAGGAACATCATCGCGATAGACAACAGGGAATGGCTCGCCCCAATACCGCTGGCGGCTCCAGCCCGCATCGCGCATTTTATAATTCACTTGCCGCTTGCCGATTCCTCTTTCTTCCAGCTTGCTGATCGCCACATCGATGGCCTTGTGCATGACCATCCCGTTAAGGAAATCGGAATTTTCGAGGATAGCTTCTTTGGTGGGATTCGCTTCGTCTCCATTGTAATGCGAGCCAATAATATTCGTGATCGGAATATTAAAATGCTTGGCAAACTTATGGTCGCGTTCATCGCCACAGGGCACGGCCATGATCGCGCCCGTTCCGTATCCCGCCAGCACATATTCGCTGATCCAAACCGGTATTTCTTTTTGGTTGAAGGGATTGACTGCATACGCCCCAGTGAAGCATCCCGTTATTTTTTTCACCTCGGCCATGCGGTCGATTTCCGAACGGCCGGCTACGTACTTGAGGTATTTTTCGATTTCATCTTGCTGGGCATCGGTGGTAATTCTTTTCACGAGCTCATGCTCGGGAGCCAAAACCATGAAGTCAACTCCAAAGATGGTGTCGGGGCGGGTGGTGAAGACACAAATTTTCGCCTCACCCCAGCCCTCTCCGGGGGAGAGGGAGTTAGATTGTTTTATAGATGGAGACTTGTCTAACTTATTCTTGATTTCAGAAAGAACTTTTTTCAAATCATTTTTCACTTGTTCATTGGTGAATCGAATGACGTTAAATCCTTCCTTTTTCAAAAAGTCTGTTCTTGCCCCATCAAACTCTTTGTTGTTCTTGTGATATTCTCCATCAACTTCGATAACCAATCTTCTGTCAAGGCAGACAAAGTCGGCAATGAAAATGTCAATGACGTGTTGTCGCCTAATTTTGTGGCCAAGTTTACTATTTCTTAATTTTTCCCATAGTATAACTTCCTCTTCAGTTTGATTTTGCCTGTTGGACTTGGAAAAGTCTTTTAAGTATTTCCAATATTTCTTATCAGCCGTTTCTCTTCCGCGCTCCTCGTTGGCTGAGGACACCCCCCTCTCCACCGGAGAGGGGCTGGGGGTGAGGCTAAACTCCACCTCAGCCCCCACACTTTTACCGATCCAGTTGCGTTGAATTTCTTTCATCGAATCGCTAAAGTCCACCTCGTCCAGGCCTTTCAGCAGCCGGTCTGCATATTCCGTGATGCGCAAACTCCATTGGCGCATTTGTTTTTTTACTACTGGAAATCCTCCACGGTAACTCACCCCATTGATCACTTCGTCATTGGCTAACACAGTGCCGAGTGCTTCGCACCAATTCACATCGGTGTAAGCGAGATAGGCTAATCGGTATTCCATCAAAATTTCCTGTCGAGTTTTTTGGTCGAAGGATTTCCAATCTGTTGCACTAAAATTTTGGATTTTGGATTTTGGATTTTGGATGGGATGCTCCGCATTCCCTTCGTTTTCAAAGATGTGGGTGAGTGTGGTGATGCGCTCGGCTTTGTTCGTCTTGCGGTTGAACCAACTGTCGAAAATTTGCAAGAAGATCCATTGCGTCCAGCGATAATATTTTGGATCGCAGGTTTGCACTTCCCGACTCCAGTCATAGCAAAAACCAATCTTGTCCAACTGACTTTTGAAATTTAAGATATTGTCTTGTGTAGATTTTGCAGGATGAACCCCGTGCTCAATGGCATATTGTTCGGCAGGCAGTCCGAATGCATCAAAGCCCATGGGGTGCAACACATTATATCCTTTTAATCGCTTGAAGCGTGCCACAATATCGGAAGCAATGTAACCCAGCGGATGACCTACGTGCAGGCCCGCACCGGAAGGGTAGGGGAACATGTCGAGCACATAGTATTTGAGTTTGGAGGGGTTCTCAACAACTTTATAAACTTGGCGTTTTTCCCATTCGGAGCGCCATTTGTCTTCTATTCGTTTGATCTCTTCCCAGCCTGCCCGATTGGTTTCGGTTCGGCTAGCAGGTTTGCTAGTATCGGCCATAATCACAAAAAAAATCTAAGTGAACCACAAAAGTAATTCAATCTTCGGAACTGGCCACTTTTGAGGTGGCCGCAATGGGCAAGAATTTTTTTTACTCCAAAGTCCAAAGAAAGAGACCAACATGATAACCCCTTGGCCGTCAGAATCACCTTGGATAAATGAGTGTTCTTATTTTTGAGAAAAGGAGACACTAAAACTCAAGTACTAAATACTCCAGCCTTCGCGGTATGCGCGTTTTACAAAAGCATTGGCTTCGTCAAAATTAGTAATCTTCATATTTTTCGCATCCCACAGCAATTTCTTTCTTCCCGGGTAAGATTTTTTCCCATCATCAGAAAGCACTTGCATTTGGTAACTCCTCACGGCCAGGTTGCCCATTAACACGGCTTCCGTCATGGGACCTGCATAGTCAAACGGTGAGCTTAATTTCATTTTGCCATAGCCTTTTATGCAGGCGTCAACCCATTCGGTATAGTGGCCGGCCTCAGCACCAGCGATTCGTGGAATGGTTGGCGCAGGCAATTTCACTTCCTTCATTCGTTTGGTTGGAAGCAGGACAGGTGGCATGGCGTAGTTGCCCATCAACTTTCCTTTCGTTCCGTAAAAGAGGTAACCCCCAGCAGAGTCGCCAAGTGGTTCATCGGGCAATAACTCCTCAGGCCGTTCTGGCAACAACCCTCCGTCCATCCAGGTAAATTTGATATCGCCCTTTCCATCTTTGCGCGGGAACTTCATGTGGATAATCGATGAAGAAGGACAGGCATCAGTATAGTTGGCTACTTTAAAAAAATCTTCCCATGCTGTAGTGGTGCTGCATTCTACCTCTGATGGAAAATCAATTGGTAAAATACGGAAGGCAGCGTCCATGATATGACAGGCCATATCGCCCAACGCGCCAGTACCAAATTGCCACCAACCACGCCAGTTGAAAGGCACGTAGGCCGGATTGAAATCAGTATAGGCAGTTGGGCCAAGCCATAAATCCCAATCCAATTCTTTTGGTATTTCAAATTTGCCTGTTGGTTTGGGAATACCTTGTGGCCACACAGGTCGGTTGGTCCATGTTTGCACACGGGTTACATTACCAATCAGTCCTGCGTCCACCCATTCTTTTGCGGTACGCACATGATCTGCTGAGGCATACTGATTTCCCATTTGGGTGACTACTTCATATTTTTTTGCGGCTTCCGTGAGCCTACGGGCCTCATAGATATCGTGCGTCAATGGTTTTTGCACATAGACGTGTTTCTTGCGGCTCATGACAGCCATCGCAATGACCCCATGCGAGTGATCCGGAGTGGAGACAGAGACGGCATCAAAGTTTTTTTCCTCTTTGTCCAATAGCTCCCTGAAGTTTTTATAATACTTTGCTTCCGGGAAATTTTTTACGGATTGCACGGCTTGACGATCGTCCACATCACAGAGGAAAGCAATTTTTGCTTTTGGATTTTTGGCGAAGCCTGTCAAATCGCTGATGCCTTTGCCTCCTACGCCAATGCCCGCAATGTAGAGTGTATCACTTGGCGCGATGAATCCTTTGCCACCGAGCACAAAGCGAGGAAGGATTGTAAATGCAGTGGCAGCCGTGGCCGCTTGGGTCAAAAATTTTCTTCTTGAAAGCATGTCGATTTATTTTTTATCTAAGTACAAAATATTAAAGTTTCCAGTCTTGGCGATAGTCACGTTTCACAAATTGATTAGCTTCTTCGAAGTTAGTGATTTTCATGTTTGGCCCATCCCACAATAACTTAATGTTGCGGCTGGGGTAATCAAACTGGCCGGGATTTTTTTTCCGTGGCTTGCCTAAATTTAAAATATTTTTTTGGTCTATTTAGGTTTTGAATAGAAATGTTCATTATCTGGGGGGTAACTTCAAAAACCTTTTAAAATACCTCACTTTCGCAGAATACATTTCCGGCTTCTGGCAATGTTGGCATAGGCACTATTAACCCAAGCGCGAAACTTCATTTGGCTACTTCGAATATTTTAGATGGTATATTGCTGCACCATAGTAATGGTGCATGGGTTCCTTCCTCGCAGAGTCTCCGCCTCGGGACTCTGCGCAAACGAAGGAGGAATAGATGAGGTTTGAACGGATTATAAACGAACAGAACGATAGATGAGTGTAAGGAAAGAGATAGCTGAAAATGATGGGATATATTTTATCACCTTCACATGTGTGCGGTGGCTTCACCTGTTCGAGATTGCCAGCGCATATAATGTTGTCTATAACTGGTTTGATCATTTGAAAAATAAAGGGCATTATATTTTAGGCTATGTCATCATGCCCAACCATGTGCATGCGTTGATCGGTTTTTGCAACACGGAAAGCTCTATCAACATGGCCATTGGTAATGGCAAGCGTTTTATGGCCTATGAGATTGTAGAAAGATTAAAGCAAATGAACAACGAAGAAGTATTGTATCACTTGGAATCAATCGTAAACAAAACCGACAAGAAAAGGAATAAACTGCACGAAGTGTTCGAGCCGTCCTTTGATTGGAAGGAATGCACCAGTAATAAATTCATAGAGCAGAAGTTAGAGTACATCCATAACAACCCGTGTTGCGGCACATGGAACTTGGCCAAAGAACCAATTGCCTATATTCACAGTTCGGCAAAGTACTACGAAACAGGGCGGCAGGCGATTTATGCTGTTACCAACTATACTGAATTGGAAGATGTTGATTTGACTAAGTTGAGAGGAGTGATATGATAGAGAGTAAAGTAGTTAACTTGCCGCAGAGTCCCCGAGGCGGGAGACTCTGTGGAGAAATATGGCTTGCCTAAATCTAAAATATTTTTTTGGTACATGTAGGTTTTGTTTAGAAATGTTCATTAACTGGGGGGGGGGTAACTTCAAAAATCTTTTAAAATACCTCTATTCAAAGGGGGCAGCGCACCAGTTGGGTGTATTTTTTGTGATAAAAATGCAATTTTTAACCCAGCTCCCTTCTTTAAATTGCATACTCCTAACCAGCCTCTCTATGAAAAAAATTTACGCCTTCACCTCTTTATTTATTTTCTCATTTACTTTATCACTTTTGCAGAATACATTTCCGGCTTCTGGCAATGTTGGCATAGGCACTATTAATCCAAGCGCGAAACTTCATTTGGCTACTTCGAATATTTTAGATGGTATATTGCTGCACCATAGTAATGGTGCATGGGTTAATTTCTTTTCACCCTCTATAGTTAAGCGGAGCTTACAACGGCATTGCCCAATCAGGAGATGCAGGTTTAATATTCGGTAATGATAGTGGCCTAAATTCTGTATCAAATGGATTTGTTATTGCTCCTCATCGAAGCACCACTTCTGGTTTGCGAATCGACAACAACGGGAATGTAGGCATTGGCACGGCCAACCCTCAGTCTCAATTGGAAGTAAATGCCAATTCAAAGTACAGTATTCCACTGCAATTAGATAAGATTAGTGATCAATTCGGAACTGACAATAGTTCTTTGGTGATTAATTGTTCAGGCCCCAATTGCAACTATTCTAACCCTGCAACTGATCTGGGGGTTATCCGGATAAGTGGGTTTGGAACTACGGGAACGGCTATTAATTCAAACAATAATTTTGTGGTGAAGCTGAATGGCAACGTGGGCATCGGCACTTCAACCCCAAATGCGAAGCTCGAAATAATGGGTGACATCTCTTTGCCGAGTTCTACAGGTGATAAGCAAATTTATACATGGGGCCCTAGCGATCGCAACTGGAGAATTGGGATGAGCGCATCCCCTGGTTTCACTACTTCGATGGCCACCAGCAATGTGCAATATATGACTTACGCTGCTTTTGGTGGACAAGGATTTGCGGTTGGGGTTAATGGTGGACAGTCAAGTTTTGAAATAACGGGAAGTAATCACAATGCGTTTTTTAGAGGTGGCGTAGGCATCGGCACCACCGCACCCGGCAGCTATATGCTTGCCGTGGCGGGCAAGGTGGCAGCCACTGGCGAAGTGCGCGTGTTCAACACCGGCACCACCGCCTTCCCC
>JAYVMP010000149.1:0-12387 GCA_043758895.1 Bacteroidota bacterium | reverse complement strand
ATTCATCGATCAACAAAAAGGATTTGAAGGTAAAGTAGCCGCCTTCACTTCGTGGGATGTGTTCCCCTTCATCATCAATTCCAAACGAAACGGAATAGTAGTGAACTCAGGAATCGTTGAAGCTAAAGGTAATAGCAATGCCAACGAAAAATTGCTCAATGAACTGATGCACGAAGTGCCTAATCCATTGGGTGACGTGCGCCTCGATGGGTTTACTTTTCACTATGGTTATGAATATTTGAAGAAAAACAATCCGCGGGTTGTTTATTTTGCCTTTGACGAGACCGATGATTTTGCCCACGGTGGAAAGTATGATCTTTACCTGGAATCAGCCCATTACATCGATGGCTTTATCAATAAATTATGGACATGGCTTCAATCCAATGAACGATACAAAGGAAAGACGACTGTAATTATTACGTGCGACCATGGCCGGGGAAACAAAACCAATGAAGACTGGAGGCATCATGGTAGCAAGGTGCCGGAATGTGACCAAGTATGGATGGCCTTTTTAGGGCCGGATACACCCGCTTTGGGTGAACTCAAAATTGAGCAGCAACTTTATCAAAATCAGATTGCAAAGACGCTGGCTGCATTTTTAGGAATGGATTACATCAATGAGCGCAAGCCAGGCGAGGCAATTCCATCGGTTATAAAAAAGTGGATCAAGTAGCGTGGGTGATATAAACCTCAATCAAACAACCCCTGCGTCCTCGGTCGTGGAATTCTCAAATGTTTGTAGGCCAGCTCTGTGGCTTCGCGCCCGCGCGAGGTGCGCATGAGGTAGCCCTCCTGGATTAAAAATGGTTCATAGACTTCTTCAATCGTTTCGGCCTCTTCGCCCACGGTGGTTGCAATGGTGGAAAGCCCCACTGGCCCACCCTTGAATTTTTCGATGATGGAACTGAGGATGCGGTTGTCCATATCGTCCAACCCGTTTTCATCTACATCCAATGCTTTCAAGGCAAGTTGGGCAATCGGCTTGGTGATGGTGCCATCACCTTTGATCTGGGCAAAGTCGCGGGTGCGCTTGAGCAAGTTGTTGGCAATGCGCGGTGTGCCACGGCTTCTTCGGGCGATTTCAAAAGAGGCATCCGCCTCGATCGGTGTGGCCAAAATCTCTGCCGAACGTTTTACAATTTTTGTGAGCAACTGCGAATCATAATATTCCAACCGCGAATTAATGCCAAAGCGCGCGCGAAGTGGTGAGGTGAGGAGGCCTGCCCGGGTAGTGGCACCAATGAGTGTAAACGGATTGAGGTTGATTTGCACCGAGCGCGCATTCGGTCCGCTGTCGAGCAGGATGTCGATGCGGTAATCTTCCATGGCCGAATACAAATACTCTTCCACAATGGGGTTGAGCCGGTGAATCTCATCGATGAACAACACATCGTGCGACTCCAGGTTGGTGAGCAACCCGGCAAGATCGCTGGGCTTGTCGAGTACGGGGCCGGAGGTAATTTTAATATGCGAGCCGAGTTCGTTGGCGATAATGAACGAAAGGGTGGTTTTGCCTAACCCGGGCGGGCCGTGCAGCAGCACATGGTCAAGGGGCTCGTTGCGCTGCTTTGCGGCTTGTACAAACACTTTGATATTGTCCGTTACTTTTTGCTGGCCAGAAAAATCTTCAAACGAAAGCGGGCGCAATGCCTTTTCAACTTCTTTGTCGGCATTGTCTGGCCCTTCGCCATCGGCCTTCAGGTATTCTTCACGCATAGTATAATTCGTTTTCAAAGATAGAGATTATATTGAAGCGGTTAATTGTTATTGGTTGATCGTGAATCGTTAACTCAGCACTTCACTTCGACAGAGGATTATAGATGTCTGACTATGCCGAAACGGCTTTGCACTGACAGGCTCGAAATGGCGAGGTGCGCGGAATGGCGAGTGCCGTCAGCCCGGTCGCCTCGCGCCATGCCGCCCAGGATTTATAACTAAGTTCGTCTTGTCTCGGCATTCAAGTCTCCTTATATTTACCCAACACATGGAACCGGGCAAGCTCTTAAATAAAAAAATAGCGGAGTTGGTGAACGAAGATCACCTGATGGCGCATGTGCTTTATTCTTTTGGCATTCCCTTTTACGAATATCCAACACAAACCCTGAAGCAAGTCTGCTTGGAAAAAGGATTGGCTACGGAACGTGTGGAGAAAGAATTGGAATTGCAAAATGAAGGCTTTCACCAGGCCGATCTTCCGCTGTTCTCGTATCGCATCGATCTTATTGTAGAGTACCTCAAGCACGCGCATTATTTGTTCATCAAACAGAAGCTGCCGTTTATTAATAAACTGGTTCAGGGTTTTAAGGCCGATCATGCCGATTACGAACGAGTGGAAAAAGACTTAAAAACTATTTTCCCGTTATTCATGATGGACTTCATCCACCATATCTACGAGGAAGAAGACACGCTGTTCAACTACATCCATAAACTGGAACGGGCAAAGGAAGGGCGCTGCCATCCGGCCCGGCTTTATCAAGCGATGGAAAGATGTTCCTTACAACAATGCGCGTTGGAACATAAAGCCCACGATGACGAAATGGTAGGCATCCGCAAAATGACAAAAGACTATTTCCTTGCCCCTGATGCTCCCTTGCATGTGAAAGTTATTTACGCTGAACTCATCCAATTTGAAAGAGCCCTTCAAATCCATGCCCGTATCGAAAACGAAATCCTGTTCCCGAAAGCGTTGCTGTTAGAGAGTCAAGTGAAAACTGTCTTTTTTGAAAAAACAAAGTGGAATTGATCCTGGCGTTGAGATTCCCCGAAGTGTGCCTAACGGTCTTGCAAAAATCATGATGGGAAGAATTTTGGCTATCGATTATGGGACGAAACGCACCGGCCTTGCCGTGACCGACCCTTTGCAGATTATTGCCACAGCCCTTGAAACGGTTGAGACTTCAAAGGTGATCGGATTTTTTAAAAACTATTTTCAAAATGAAACCGTGGATGAAGTCGTGATAGGTATGCCCAAAAAGCTCAACAACGAAGATTCGGAGACGGCTGCATCCGTAAAAAAATTCATTGAATTATTTAAAAAAAATTTTCCGCTCCTGAAGGTCACCGAAGTGGATGAGCGCTTCACTTCCCGTATCGCCCAGCAAACAATGATCACCGGGGGCATGAAGAAAAAAGACCGCCAGGTAAAAGGAAATGTGGATAAGATCAGTGCCACGATTATTTTGCAGAGTTATATGCAAAGCAAAGACAGAAGTATGAGGAAAAATTTATGAGGGGAGATTCACAACCTCGAAAAAGGATTTATTATAATTGTCTGTGTAGCGGATGTTACGCAAAACTAATAATTTGACGTCATCGCGAGTTCCAGCGAAGGGAAGCGAGGTGAAGCACTCCCTTAAAATGGGGATTGCTTCGCGCAATCACGCAAATCCATCTCAGGTGCTCACAAAGACGTTCATAATTTTGCGGAAGGTTGAGCCTCGAAAATTGAACTTCTTATTTTAACTTTGCAGTTTTAATTTTTGGATATGATCTACCCAATTGTGATGTACGGTAATGCAGTATTGCGTAAGAAGGCCAAAGACATTGAAAAAGGAAAGGACATAAAAGAGTTGGTCAGCGATATGTTTGAGACCATGCACGCGGCTCATGGCATTGGCCTGGCTGCCCCGCAGATCGGAAAAGGAATCCGGCTTTTTGTAGTGGATGGCACCACGCTGGAGGACGAGCCCACAATGAAAGATTTTAAAAAGGTATTTATCAATCCTATTGTTCTGAACGAGGAGGGCAAATCGTGGCCATTCGAAGAAGGTTGCCTGAGCATCCCCAATATCCGCGAAGAGGTGGAACGACCTGAAAAAATACGCATCCACTATTTTGATGAAGACTGGAATGCGCACGAAAAAAATTTTGACGGCATGAAAGCGCGCATCATCCAGCACGAGTATGACCACATCGAAGGGAAACTTTTTATCGATTACCTCACGCCATTGAAAAAACGTATGCTCAAAGGCAGGCTTAACGACATCAGCAAAGGCGAGGTAGATACTGAGTACCGGATATTGGTACCGAAGTGATGATCTCCCAAATCCTAAAAATCAAAATCCAAAATTCAGGCTGAAGTCATCCCTACCTTTTTTGTGCTTTTAATTTCTACCCTGACAATGCCATCGTTATTGCGTTCTTGGCCAATTTGCAGGAAGTCGTTTGGTTTGATTTGCAAAAAATCGAGGAACTGTTTTATTCAAAATAATTTATTTGAACTTGAAGATGGCTTTAAGACAGAAACGGCATCGGATGCAGCAGGATGAATACAAGGCTTCACTTGAACTTGGCTTACTTCTTTGCCATTGTGCCAAATACGTAGTCCCACAGGGGGGATGACACGCCAAAAACATTCTCCCCATTTTTGTAATGATGGATGCTGTGGTTGACCCACAATACCTTTAAAAAATTCCGGGGGGGCTGGAAGGAGTGGATCATGTAGTGTACGGACAAATAGGAGGCGTACCCAACCAAGAACCCAGGCAAAAAGGAAAATACAAAGTCGCCCAAGAAAAGCCGAAACAAAAGCAGTAGCAGTGTGGCAATAGAGATGCTCACAATGGGCGGCATGGCTAGGCGCTCTTTATCTTTGGGGAATTCGTGGTGCACCCCATGAAGGGTATATTGAAGCTTTGCGCGCCTTTCTGATTCGGCCGTCATGTGAAAGATATACCGGTGAATAAAGTATTCCATCAGCGTCCAGCTGAGCATGCCGATAAAGAACGTGAGCAGCGTGGTGGCCATCGACAACGAAGTGTGCGTAAGGCTCCAATACAAAAGGGCCGAGGCGTAGGCAAAGAAAATAATCAACGGAATGGAGATGTGCGTGCGGGTCAGCTTTTCAAGGATCGGATTTTTAAACAATCGTCTTGTTCCTTGGTTTTGAGGTTTAATGATGGTTTCCATAGCTCGAATTCCGACAACAAATTTAATTGGAAATACAGACTCCGGCAATCGAAAAAGGTTTAAACGGGTTCTTTGGTAGAGGCTGTTTCCAAAATCTGCCGGTAATAATTTTCGTACAAAGGCAAGATGTTGGTAATGTCAAATTCTTGGGCGCGTCTGAGTGCATTGGCCTTGAACTGGGGCAAATTATTTTTGTCCAAGATAAACAGTGCTTTCCGGGTCATGTCCTCCACATCGCCCACATTGCTCATAAACCCAGTGACGCCCTGCACCTGAAGTTCGGGCAAGCCTCCCGTGTTGGAGCTGATTACGGGCACTTCGCAGGCCATTGCCTCAAGCGCTGCCAACCCAAAACTTTCCTTTTCCGAGGGCATCAAGAATAAATCTGCCACCGAAAGCACTTCTTCCACCGCTTCGAGTTTACCAAGAAAGCGCACATCATCGCATACGCCCAATTGACGGCATTGCTCTTCTGCGTGGGTGCGCTCGGGGCCATCGCCAATCAGTAAAAGTTTAGCCGGGATTTCCTTTCGGATATTGAAGAAAGTTTGGATCACATCGCCCACTCTTTTCACCTTACGGAAGTTGGAGGTGTGCACCACCAAGGCTTCGCCATCCGGGCAAATCGCTTTTTTGAAATGGTCTTTCTTTTGTTTTTTGAATTTCTCCAGGTCGATAAAGTTGGGGATGACCTCAATGTGTTTTTGAATATCAAAAAATTCGTACGTCTCTTTTTTTAAATCCTGCGAGACGGAAGTCACCCCATCGGATTGGTTGATGCTGAAGGTCACCACCGGCTCGTAGGAAGCATCCCTCCCCACCAAGGTGATGTCAGTGCCATGGAGGGTGGTGATCACTGGAATATAAATCCCTTTACTTTTCAAAATCTGCTTGGCCATATAGGCAGCGGAGGCATGAGGAATCGCATAATGCACGTGAAGCAAATCCAGCTTTTCATTTTTTACCACGCTTACCATTTTGCTGGCCAGGGCCAGTTCATAAGGAGGGTATTCAAAGAGTGGATAAGAACGAAATTCGACTTCGTGATAAAATAGGTTTTCACTTAAAAAATCCAGCCGACTGGGCTGGTTGTAGGTAATAAAGTGGACCGGGTGACCTTTTTTGGCCAGTGCTTTACCAAGCTCAGTCGCCACCACGCCACTCCCCCCAAACGTTGGGTAACATACAATGCCGATTTTCATTTTTTCCACAGTACAATGTTTTCCGTGCTAACTAAAATTAGCGTGTTTTTGTTTCATTGCTAGTCAATTAATAAGTAAGAAATATCATTCCTTAGTATTGGCAGACTCTTCTTAATGGCAATCCAAAGTGTTGAAGGTGAGACAACATCATAGCCAGGGCAAGAATGTTTCTCGTTCCAATTATTTTTTTTGGTCTAACCGAAAGCATAAGCTTGTTTTACGTGGTGTTTTTCTAAAAGTTTGAATACTTCTGATAGCTTATCACTTAACGTTGCATGTATCATACTCAGTAAATTTACGATTGGATTTGCAATACTCAAAAATCGAAAACTCTATACTTCGAACGCAATGACTTTTCGGCAAATTTCGCAATCAAAAACAACTATAAAGGTTGCAATAATTTCAATTTACCTTTGAAGTCCCTTTTTCTTTTCCTGTGAGATGGCATTTCTAAATGCTGTTTTCTCAACCAATTTTATTTTTACTTACGCCTTGATTTGCAATACTCAAAAATCGACCGATAGATCACCTCCTGAATCCGTGGACGGATGTTGGCATTTAATAGTTTAGTGTTGTTCATGTCCGGATTGACCCGGTTAGAAAGAAAAACATAGACCAGGTTAAATTCAGGGTCCACCCAGATGCAGGTTCCCGTAAACCCGGTGTGGCCAAAAGTTTTAGCCGAAGCATACAATGAAGTAGGGCTTCCTGCATCACCGGGTATGGGCTTGTCCCAACCCAATCCCCTCCTGCTGTCTTCATATTGTTTGGCAGTGAAAAGGTCGAGTGTTTCGGGTTTGAAAAATTGAATGCCTCCATAACTTCCCTTGTTCAGCCACATTTGCCCGAGCTTGGCCAGGTCATTGGCATCGCTGAAAAGCCCGGCATGCCCTGCAATGCCTCCGTGCATGGCGGCACCTTGATCATGCACGTAGCCTTGCAGCAAACTTTTGCGAAACAAGGTGTCGTTTTCAGTCGGGGCAATTTGATTGGCTGGAAACTTGGAAAGCGGCAGATACCCAAGCGTAGTTGCACCCAAGGGTTTATAAATTCTGGACCGTAAAAATTCTTCCTGCTTTTGACCCAGTAATTTTTCGTTCAGGTGCTGCATGATGTAGAAACCCATGTCGCTGTAGCGATAGTCAAATACAGCGCGCACCGGTTTGTCGCGTACTTTGGCTTTGATGATCCAATGCCACAGTGAATCCTTCATGTACTTTGAGGCAAACATTTTTTCGGCTACCAGAAAAGGATATTCTTCGCTCCTGGTATGGCTGTAATATTTTTTGAATACGATAGAATCTTTCACCGTCTCCAACCAAAATGGAAGGTAAGGCCAAAGGCCCGCTTGGTGGGTGATGATATCTTTGATAATAAAATCTTCTTTGTTCGTTTTCTTTAATTCCGGCAAAAACACCGATGCTTTCTTGTTGAGGTCGATCAATCCCTTCTCCTGCAAATACATGACGGCCTGAAGGGTGGCCGATACTTTGGTGACGGAGGCGAGATCGTAAATGGTTTCATCATTCACGGGGGTTTTCTTTTCGTAGGTGAGCCAGCCAAACGATTTTTCATAAACCACTTTTCCGTCTTTGGCTACTAATACATGGCAGCCCGGTGTGGCTCCGATGGATATGGCTTCGTGGGCGATGACCTCAATTTTTTCCAAGGTAGAACCATCCATCCCGGCATCTTCCGGTAAAGAATACGCAAAACGTCCGATTGATTTTGTTGTGATATGGGGTGAGGCAGGGGAGTCAAAAATTTTCCTTTCTTGCTTCCCCTTGGCATCAATTGCTCCGAATATAACCTCGGCTGTAACTTGAAGGATTTCCAGTTCATCCGAATGAGCATCGATGAGGGTTGGTATAGTTTCGAAATGATTGAGCCCCGATGGAAGCCCGAAGTTGCATACGATAACATGATGAGTTTGTGCCAACGATTGGATTAAAATGGAAATTGCTTTTAAATTAAAAGTAGTATTAGGGAACAGTCCCACCACAATAACATCTTGGTCTTTCATCTTTTCAGATAACCCAAGTGTGTCGTCTGGAGCAATCATAGAAAAATGTTGAAAGCCAACATACTTGGAAAGGAAGTGGGTGAATTCATTGATGCGCTCTTTTCCGATGCTGATGGAAGCAAAGCTTACGTTGTCTAATTTTTGAATGGGGATGAACGCCTCCTCGTTTTTATCAATGGTCACGGAGGCCTCGGCCAATTTGAGTTTCAGCAATTGGGCTTCCGGTGTATGAAGTTCGCCAAAGAGATGATCGGTGTTTATCAGTTTTTTAGTTGCTAAGCCCGCCTCATACTTTGCCGAAAGGATTTTTTTTACTGACCGATCGAGTTGCGCTGCCAACACGTTGTCTTTCTTTATAGCCTTTGAAATAACCTTGATTGCCGCATCTGTGTTTTTTGATTCGATCAAAAAATCATTGCCATTGGAGAAGACTCGTTTCTCTTCATCACCTTTTTTTGTTTTCGTTTTGATCGGGATTTGCCGAACATCGCCAACCTTTAAATCCCCGATTGAATCAAGGCTTGGATTAAAATTGAAATGGATTCCAAGCAGGGCTTTTTGCTGCGAGATCTCTTGTTCCAAACTATTGAGTAAACTATCGTTGCCTACCGCACTCAAAACGTTCTTATCAAAAAAACGCATCGTGCTATCAAAAGTTTGTGGAAGTCCATTAGAAACATCCGCGACAATGAGCAACGGCATTTTCGCTTGGCTTTGAAGTGCGTTAACCAACGTTGAATAACCCTTTGGCCCACTTCGCTCGATAATCAATCCCCCCACTTTTTTAGACTTTACTTGGTTAACCAAGTTTTGAATTTGACCTTTTGAGTTATACGAAGAAGCATTGACCAAAAAAACTTGCCCGATTTTTTCTTCGTTGCTCAACGTTTGAAACGCACTGTCCACCCAACTGGATTTTCTGGCGTCTTGACCGAATAAGTTTAGAACACTTACCACGAAAAATGTAATCCAACAGAACCTTGTCATAATCCTACCAAAATAAAAATGAGCCAACTTGAGAAAAATCAAAGGTACATGAAGTTATTTTGTGAAGAATGAAAAAAATTTTCTGGCTTTTAATGATTGGATGGACGGTAGCCGGCTGCTCTAATCGCTTGATCGAAAATCAATTTTTGGTGGAGCGCATGATGAAAAAGCATCCGCGCAAGTTCCGGCATATTCTCAAGCACTTCGATTCTCTCGAAGTGCAGGTTATTTATACGCAGATCAACCGCGATTCATTAAACCGCCCACATTTCCGATCGTTTTACTTTCGGGTAGATTCAACAAATTATTTTTACCCGGCCAGCACGGTAAAACTCCCGATGGTACTGCTTGCATTGGAGAAATTAAATCGATTGAACATCAGTGGCCTCAACAAGTTCACGCACATGCTCCACGATAGTGTTTACAGTGGCCAACAAGTGGTGAAGATAGATTCGACATCGCAAGACGGCTTGCCTTCGGTAGCGCATTATGCGAAAAAGATTTTGCTGGTAAGCGATAACGATGCGTTCAATCGGTTGTATGAATTCATGGGGCAGAAAGAAGTAAACCATCGGTTGAAGAGCAAGGGATATAACATTCGTATCCTGCATCGGCTGGAGCGGCCCTTGAAGCCGGATGAAAACCACCACACCGAAGCCGTTCGGTTTGTGTCCAACGATTCGTTGGTATTTAGCCAATCCATGCTGGTCAATGAAGATTCGATCCAACCACCACGAAGAGTTTTCAAAGGGATTGGCTATATTAAAAATGAGAACCAACTTATACGGCAGCCTTTTGATTTCACCTACAAAAATTCTTATCCATTGCAAGAGCAACAAGAGATTTTAAAATCCATTCTATTTCCCGAATCGGTTGACCCCAAAAAAAGATTTGACCTCTCGGGTGCTGACCGAAATTTTGTGATGCAATACATGTCGCAGTTGCCGCGCGAAACGAGCTATCCGGCTTACGGCAAAGACAAAAACTATTACGATTCTTTTTGCAAGTTCTTGCTCTTTGGTGAGGAAAAAAAAAGAATCCCACCATCTATGCGAATCTTTAATAAAGTAGGAGATGCCTATGGCTACTTGATTGACAACGCGTACATCGTAGATTTTAAAAGCAATGTTGAGTTTATGCTCGCTGCAGTTATTAATACCAATACAGACGGGATTTACAACGATGGCGTTTATGAATACAAGAAAATCGGTTATCCTTTTATGCGCAACCTTGGCCGGGCTGTCTATCACTATGAACTCCAACGCAAGCGACTGCGCCAGCCCGATTTATCTTCTCTCAAGATGAAGTACGATCAATAATAGTTTGTGCGTTCAACAATTTTACCCGAATTTTCAAACTTCAAATTTTTATAGACATGGCAAAGAGCAAGGCAATTGTAATCACATCAAGTTATTTGGATACGGATCATGCCAAAACTGCCCATGGCCTCATACGAGGCACCGAGCGTTTTACTATTCTCGGAATCATCGACAAAAAATATCCGGGCAAAGATGCGGGTGAAGTGCTGGACGGAAAAAAAAGAAATATTCCGGTATATAAGTCACTGAAAGATTTTGCAAAGCACTCAAAGAAGAAGGCCAAATATTGCATCATCGGTGTGGCTACCAAAGGTGGCGTGCTGCCGAGAGAACTGCGCACCATGTTGCGCGAAGCAATTTCGATGGGCTACAGCATCGTCAATGGCCTTCATGATTATGTTTCGGATCATGCTGATCTGGTAGCACTTGCCAAAAAGAAGCGTGTACAGCTTATCGATGTGCGCAAACCGAAGAAGTTTAAAGACCTTCATTTTTGGTCTGGGTCAATCACGCAGGTTCGCTGCCCGAAGATTGCCGTGTTGGGAACGGATTGTGCGCTCGGTAAAAGGACAACAACTCGTTTTTTAATGCAAGCCATGCAAAAGGCGGGGTACAAAGCGGAGATGATTTATACTGGGCAGACCGGTTGGATGCAAGGTGCCAAGTATGGGTTTATTTTCGACAGTACGCTCAACGATTTCATTTCCGGTGAGATGGAACATGCCATCGTGCAATGTTGGAAGGAAGCGAAGCCCGACATCATTTTTATTGAAGGGCAATCGAGCTTGCGCAATCCAAGTGGCCCGGCAGGAGCCGAGTGGCTCATCAGTGCCAATGCCGATGCGGCCGTGTTGCAACATAACCCTGCCCGAAAGAAATACAAAGGCCTCGAAGATTACAAAGACAACATCCCTGATGTAAAAAATGAAATTGAGTTGATTAAAATTTATGGCGCCCCTACCGTGGCTGTTACCGTCAACACGATGAAGATGAAAGAAGCGGATGCACGCACTTGGGCAGAAGCGAAAGAAAAGGAATTGGGGATTCCAGTCATTCTCCCATTGGAAGATGGCGCAGAAAAATTGGTGCCGATCTTTGAGAAGATGATTCATTCTAAAAATTGATTGTCTGTGAACTCGGAAATAATTAACTTGGAATTTGCTAATTGAAACGAACAAATTCAAACATAGAGACCATGATAAACGAGAAAGAGATTCTCAGCTTGACCGTGGCAGAGAAAATAGATCTAGTAGACAAAATTTGGGAAAGCATTGAAGAGGAATCAAAAAACGGATTGCCAATTCCCGAATGGCAGACTGAAGAAATAAATAGACGCCTTGATGAAATTGAGCAGGGAAAAACCAAGATGTATTCTTGGGAAGAAGTAAAGGCGTATGCAAAAAAAGGTCTTTGATGCTTGAGGTTGAGTATTCTGAAAAATCTAAAGAAGATGTCCGTGAAGTCGTACTTTGGTATAATCTACAGAGGCAGGGATTGGAAAATGAATTCCTCAAAAATCTAAACGAATCCGTTGACCAAATCAAGGAATATCCATTTCACTATCAAAAATATTTTAGGGAAATTCGTTCAATAATTCTTAAACGATTCCCATATCGCCTTATTTACAAAGTCATTGGAAACAGAATAGTTATCATTGGGATTTTTCATACCAGCCGAAATCCCAAGCTAATCCGCAAACGAACAAAAGAATGAAAATCAAATCCATCCAATCCTGGACTGCCGACCTTGGCAACACCAAGCCTTACACCATCGCTTTCAAAACCGTAGATGGAGTAAACAATGCTTTTGTTGAGATTGCACTTGACAACGGCACTACCGGTATTGGCGCAGCTAACCCGAGTGAATATGTTACTGGTGAAAACTTTCAATCCTGTGCGAATGCCTTGCAAGAAAACAACATTTCGTTTTTGGTGGGGCGCGATATTCG
>JAYVMP010000148.1:0-1866 GCA_043758895.1 Bacteroidota bacterium | reverse complement strand
GAATTTTTTCGTGGGATTTATTTTTGTCGGCCTGCTTCATCCCACGAAGGATTTCATCAATGGCGTTGGCTACTTTATTGATTTGATCTCGGTAAAATGGTTGCTTGGTGTTTTTGATCACGTCATCATCCCACGGTCGCAGTGAGCGGTTCACGCCAGGGGAGCGGTAAATAAAATCAACAGACCGAATAGGGCCCAGGTAAGATTCTGTCAACTTCAAGTCATCCGGATCAAGCTCATGGATGCGCACGGGCAGCACGCGGCTAGAAAAGTTTCCGGAGGGCAGCCTAACGTTCAAACCGAATTGATCTTGCTTGGCTTTTTGGATAAAAGAAATAAACTCATGAGTCCAGGCAAAGCCATTTGCATCGCAATACGTCTTCGAGAGGATTGGAATAAAGATAAGGCAGTTCAGTTTCGATTCAAGTGAGTGGTTCACAGAATGGGTCTCGAGCAACCCATCGTGCGGATTGGCATCAAAATAAACATTCACTTTATCTTTGAGTGTCGCCTCTAGTTCTTTGTTAAGGTTGTTGACAAACTCGGTTACCCAGCCATCACCCGCCTGCGCGGCAGGCAGGTACTTGTTATCG
The DNA here is from genome assembly GCA_043758895.1 of Bacteroidota bacterium. Taxonomy (GTDB): domain Bacteria; phylum Bacteroidota; class Bacteroidia; order Cytophagales; family Cyclobacteriaceae; genus ELB16-189. The sequence goes on along the minus strand of JAYVMP010000148.1, from coordinate 1,273 downwards.
TTTTGGCGATAAGAGATAAAAATGTCGTATTCGAAGTTGGGTAAGATTGAAGGCATGAACCAAATATAACCAGTTTTATCTTTTAATAAAGAAGGTTATGCGATTTGATAAATTCTTACCTTTAATTCTCCAATCCAAACTTATGGCATCGATCTATTGGCAAAAGGAAATACAGCCGCTACTTAAAAAATACAAAGGCAAAAAACATCCATTGGATTATACCACTCCCTATGAGTTGGTGGTGATGGTGGTGCTCTCGGCACAAGACTCAGACCGGCACATCAACCAGCTTGCCCCTGATTTTTTTTCGGCTTTCCCTGACATGAAAGCATTGGCTAATGCCAATGCAGAGTCGCTGTTCCCCATCATTGGTAAAGTTCGCAATTTTGGAAACAAAACGAAGTGGCTGCTGCAGTTGGCGACTACCATTCGGGAGAACAAAAACATCCCAACCACAATGGCGGAATTGACTGCCCTTCCGGGGATAGGAAGGAAATCGGCCAATGTGATTATGCGCGAACTGGGCAAGGAAGCGGAAGGGATTATTGTTGATCTCCATGTGGTTCGCGTGGCTCCCCGTTTAGGGCTTGCCAGCGGCACCGATCCGAAGAAAATCGAAAAACAAATGATGGAAGTGATTGACTCAAAAGACTGGGGAGAAATAGGAATGGCCATTTCCTTTCTGGGAAGAGAAACCTGCCGCCCAACTAATCCCAAATGCCCCGATTGTGTGATGAACACAGTATGCAGCTATTTTAAAACAAACCGTGCCATGTCAATCCGGTAAGCCTTTCTTAACCACTTCACTTAAAAAAGTTTTCGGTTCGCCATAGCATAACTCGCAACAGGTCTTGATTTATTCTTCAACATCACTTCGCTCACCTTATTACAATTAAACGACTCTTTTATTTTTTCATAGGCAGTTTCGGTGATCATAATTTGGCGTGGCTTCTGCAACGCTCTGCAAACGCTGGACTATCAACCATAAAGCCTATTCGTTGGTAACCCAAGAAAATGAAATCGATTGTTGCCGGGGCCGCCTGACCGCAACGGTAGTCTCAGGATTTGACTATCTGCCCTGCATTTAGGATATTTATCATTCTAAATTTTCACAGAATGAATCTCCTTTCGAAGGGTGGCTTTGCTTTCTTTTACTTTGTATCTTTTACCTCTTTTGCCCAAATCAATATGGACCTCTACCACGGGGAAATCCCGAACAGCAAGCGATCTGATAATGAAGAGACAACGGAACAGCGCGATGGAATCGCCATCA
>JAYVMP010000147.1:0-4574 GCA_043758895.1 Bacteroidota bacterium | reverse complement strand
GCGGATATCCGGGTAAAAAAAGAAACTCAGGCATTGCTTGCTGCCGGGTTTGAAATTTTTCTATTGTGCCTCCGCAAAAAAGGCGAGCCCATCCTGCAAGATTTTGAGGGCATCCACGTGGTGCGGATCGATGCGGGAAAAAATAATTACGGGTTGGCATTTTGGGATGTGGTCATGTCATTCAACTTCATTCATCCCAAGTTCAAGGCTCGTGCAAGAGAGCTCATCAAAAAAGAAAACATCAAACTGGTACACGTTCACGATTTACCCCTGGCAGGCACAGCTCTTTCCTTAAAAAAGGAATTACCAATTAAGGTAGTGTTGGATATGCACGAGAATTATCCGGAGGCGTTGAGGACCTGGTTTAAATGGAAAAAGAATCCGGTGGTCTTATTGAAAAATTACCTGTTCCTAAATCCTGTGCGGTGGCAACGATTTGAAAAAGAGGCATGCCTGCAAGCCGATCATATTATTGCGGTAGTTGATGAAATGAAAAACCGCCTCGTACATGATCACGCGATCGCCCCCGAAAAAATTACTGTGGTTACCAATACGGAAGATAAGTCCTTTGTCCGCCAGCCGCTGGATCATTCGGTGTACCAAAATTTAAAGGACAAGTTCATCCTAACCTATTCGGGAGGCATTGGCCCTCACCGCGGTGTTGATACGGCCATCAAAGGAATGAAATGGCTACAGTCAAATCCGAAAATACAGTTGGCCATAGTTGGAAATGGAAGTCGGTCGGTAATGAAAAGCTTGAAGACCCTGGTCAGTTCGTTGCAACTCAACAACGTTCATTTCCTGGGCTACCAACCCTTCGCCAAATTTTATTCTTACATGAAGCTCACCCATATTAATATTATCCCTCATCAATCAAATGGGCATACGGATAACACCGTTCCACACAAACTTTTTCAAGGGATGATGACGGGCAAACCGTTGCTGGTAAGCTCAAGTGCTCCACTTAAAAGATTAGTGGAGAAATACCAATCTGGCCTTGTCTTTGACGCAGGCAACGATCATGACTTTGCCTTAAAAGTAGTGGAACTTTTCAACAACGAGAGCTTGTCAGGGGCATTGGGCGAAAATGGAATGAGGGCAACCTTAGCAGGTAAATTAAATTGGGACGAGGACCAAAATAATTTGATTGACCTGTACAAAAATTTAGACTAATGTTTTGTTTTGGCTAAAATAAGTTGGACGTTTCATTGCAAGAGCCCAAGGGACACCATGAATTTAATTTTTAAAAAGTTAGCTGACGTCATAAAAAAAACCACAGTCCTTGACTTTGCTAAAATTCTCGTGGGCCTTGGTATTTTACTTCGGAGCATTCAATTTTTTATTAACCAAGGGCTCCGCGAAGACGAAGGTCATCTGGCGATTAATCTTGTGAACACGGGTGTTCTTGATATTCTAAAACCTTTTGAAAACGGTCAGGTAGCACCGCCATTATTTTTGCTTATCGAAAAGATCAACTTGCTTGCGTTTGGGCAAAATGAATTCGCCATTCGCTATTTTGCTTTTGCCTCCAGTTGCATCTCATTGATCCTATTGTATTATTTTCTAAAATCGCATACCAATAGTTACATCACCCTGATGGGCGTGGGGCTGATGGCCATGAACAGGCACTTGATCTTCTATGCCGTGGCCGTCAAACAATATTCGAGTGATTTATTGGTCCACCTTGTATTGATTTTCATTTTTTTTTGCGATAAAGGGTTTTCTAAACAAAACAAATTCTTTCTGTTGGGTGCGATCGGCATGATCTCACTATGGCTTTCGCACACCAGCTCATTTATTCTCTTCTCCATTAGCGCTTACTGGTTATTTACACTGAAAAATATGCCGCATTCCGAAAAGATTAAAATAATAGTAATCTGGATTGGTTGGAGCCTCTCATTTATACTTTTATATTTTTCCACCATTGCCGGCAACCCCAACCAAAGACTAATGACCACCTATTGGGGTGAGCATTTCATGCCCTTGTTGCCGCACCATCTCGAGCAGTTCGCCTGGTTTTCCCACCACTTCAGGGACATGATTTCATTTTCCTTGGGATTTTCCAACAAGCACGCTGTGCTTTGGTTGCCTTTTGGAATCAGTTTTCTGATCGGGATTTTTTATTCCATCAAAAGAAAGGAGTACCAATTCCTTTTGCTATTGGCACCGATGGTGGTACATCTCGTGGTATCGGGATTTTCAAAGTACCCGTTTTACCACCGGTTGATTTTGTACCAAACTTTCCCCTTGTTCTTTTTTATAAGCACCGGATTTTTCTTTATTGTCAGTTTTGGAGCCAACCTGATTAACTCGAAAATCGTGTTACCGGCCTCCCTGGCATTTGTGCTCTTGACTCAGTTGATGATCACTCTCACCAATTTTCCCTACCCTACCGAGGACCTGAAAAAAGATCTTACGGTATTGAAAGCAAATTTCAAAAACGGGGACAAAGTTTATGTTTATTATCCGGTAGACGGTGTTTTTGATTTTTACAAAAAGAACTATATTCCAGAAGGAACACCAGTTTACTACGGCACAGAATCAAGAAAAAAATTTTCTAACTATGAAAAACAGATTGTGCCCCTTAGCGGCCGGGTGTGGTTTTTGTTTTCACATCTTTATACCAACCATGCGGGCATTGCAGAGGATGATTATATTATCCAATGCGCCCAAAAAAGAGGGAAGGTTTTACTCTCTGGATCATCGTATAGTGCTTCGGTTTATTTGATGGAGTTGGACAAAGTAGAAAATGCAAATTAACAAGGTTGTGATGAAGCATTGAATAATGCCTACGGCCTGATGCCCAATCAATTCAATGGCCTTGAGCGGCATCGGGTTTTAAAAACAAAAAAATTTTTTTTGTTTCAATTTTATAACGAGCCTCCTTTAAAGAGTTAATCCGAAGTAAAGAATAAAAAAAAACCCTGAAGAATGAAATTGGTGCAAAAATCCTGGCGTGCCAAAACGTATGAAATGCGATCTCCTTGCACAACCACCCCGATGAGAATAAAAAAGCCCGCAAAAAATTTTGGTTAACATTCAGCAAACGCACAGTCATCTTTATTTGATGGTATCCGGACATTTTATTCAATGACTTGAAGAAGCCCAATTCATTTCTGGTTTCGCGATCGTGATATATTTTAGCGTTGGCGATGAAGCCCAATTTTAGTGAGTGAAATTGTAATCGGTTTGCATACTCGTTGTCCTCTCCGTACAAAAATAATAACGGGTTAAACCCTCCCACTTTTTCGATGGACTGGCGACTGATGAGCCAGGCGGCCGCATTGATAAATGGCACCGGCTTAATTTTTGGATCGGATTGACGAATGAACGCCTCAATTTCTTTCTGTGAATATTTCTTTTGAACATAAGAATAGAAACCCGCATCCAGACTTTTACCAGAACCGGTATAATGCAATGGGCTAACAATGCCGTATTGACTATTATCCTGCAACGCAGTAATTAATTTTTCTATTGTTTCAACTTCTACCCAAGCATCCTGATTAAGCAAAAAAACAAAATCAGCTCCTTCCCGGATGCACTTACTTATGGCCAAGTTATTTGCTTTGCCAAAACCAAGGTTTTCAGAAGACATGATCAGGTCAACTTGGCTAAACTCTTTTTTTATAATCTCGACCGTGTCATCCGTTGAATCATTGTCCACCACGATGATGTTCACCGGATAGTTGCTTTCCACCAGCGACCCTATGCATTGGCGTATCCATTTACTTCCGTTGTAGGTAACTACAACCCCATAGGCTTTACTTTTATAATGTGTGGATAAATTCATCCAGGTAAACGGGTTGCTTCAGGTTCAAAAAATGTTCTCTGTTTTCTTCCAGGTGCCAATACTCCAGTTGCTCAATAGCAGAGGGGCTATAAAATAACCGGTCTGGGTTAGGTCGTTTGAGGGCGATGCCTACGCCATTATCGCAATCCAAGACAAAAACCTGCCACTCGGGCAACGTCCGGATGTGCACGATTGTTTTCCATACATCCCCATTCCAAGCTGGCCCTGCATCGGAAAATTTTTCTCTCATCTCACTCGGAGAGCTAACGGATGCGGCAGCGGCCTCCGAAAGCGGGTTGCAATCATGAAATAGGATCAGCCCATTTGCAGACAGGTAATTGGCACAATAAAAAAAATCTTTTAGAGATTGGTCGTAGGTGTGCAGTCCATCAATAAAAGCTACATCGATTTGACTTTGACCCAATATTTTGAAAGCCCGTTCAATGAAAAACTGGTCACTCGTCATTTCAAAAAAACTTGAATTAAAAATGCCAAGCGGATGCTTGAGCCTCCGTTGTATTCCAATCATGAAATGAGGGTCAACCGCTATTTTTTTCGGGGCCTTAATCGCATAAAAATTCTTTCCCCGTTGAACTCCAATTTCAAGGTATGTCTTTGCGTTAATTTTGTCAATTACGCGCTGTAGTATGGCGTCCCGTTGCATCTTATTGATTCAGTTTAAAACTTGGCAGTCTAAAAAACTGCAATATCCCATTAATGAAATAAAGCAAACGAAGGGGGAAACTTTTTTTGGGAACTGCCTGGTCAATTTCAAAGGCTGGTT
>JAYVMP010000146.1:0-3853 GCA_043758895.1 Bacteroidota bacterium | reverse complement strand
TCCACCTAATTGGACTTTAGGGACGAATTACAATGCGGCTAATACGAATACAATAAACTGTGCCTATTTTAAAAATTCGACACCTGCATTGCTTGGTCGCTCATCTACCGGAATCGATTTGTCAACAGATGGAGGCAACTCGTGGAGTAGCTCATCTATAGGCATAAAAGGGCTTAATTCTCCGCGGATTATTCAGACGGTTAGTGGCCGTTTGTTCTGTGCGGCCAGCATGAATGGATACTTTCTTTCTATTGACGATGGCAACAACTGGAATTTAATTTTTTCCGGGAGTGCCAATACATACCTCAATGGTTTTATAAAACTGAGCGATGGTTCAATTTTAGGGTATGGTAGCGGGGCAATCAGAACTACAAACGAAGGGAATTCCTGGACGGTGCAAAATTCAATCACCTTTTTAAATAATGTGGTTACGTACGATGGGATCAACTTGTATTATCCAACAGGCACTGATGTTTCTGCGAGCACTAACCAAGGGGTAACGTGGACTCCTAAAGGCCTTACCGGAATAGGGTCAAATTCCATTCAAACTATTGCACCCGATAACGGGGGCAATCTCTATTTGAAGGTTTATAACAGCATTTTATTTCAGAATGAAATATGGAAGGTAAATAATGCAAGTACCACTGCCGGAAAACTTACAAATTACACAGGGGCTTCCATAAATGACCTCAAAGTAGTGGCTGCTAACGTTTATGTTGCTGCCGGTGCAACGATCGGTAAATCGGCAGACGGGGGCACAACTTGGACTAGTGTAAATCCTCCTGCAGGTGTTACCAATATCTCAAAAATTTATTTGTACGATGATTCCAACCTCATCCTCCAAACCAATGCCGGTGTGTATGCCACCACCGATGGCGGCTCCTCCTGGCTGTTGAAATCGTTGCAAGATGCACCCTCCGCAACCCTGTCCGATTTAATTTTTGGCGCAGACCAATCCGTTTATGCGGCAACCAATAAATCGGTGGTACAAAAAAGTTCAACCCCTGCAATCTTACCGGTTGCTCCCACCGGACTTGCCATCGCTGCAAAAAGTGTAGAAAGTGTTGATTTGGTTTTCAATGACAATGCCGCTAATGAAACCGCTTATTTGCTGGAAGCTTCCATTGGCAATAATACCTCTTACCAACAAGTAGGCAATTTTAAGGGACCATTTACAGGGCCTCAAAATAGTGTTGCCTTAAATTATATCAATTCAGGCATCACAGCCGATTCAGTTAGCCTTTATTACTTCCGGGTACGTGCTACCAATTCAGCGGGTAACTCTTTTTACTCCAACGAGGTATCGGGCAACGGCCTGAAGAATTGCACCTCTACAATTCCTGACAACCGAAGCTGGACTGCCGTGGCGACAGCTGATCCCGGCAGCACGGCTGCGGCCGGTGGACCTTTTACGAATGCCGCAATATCCATTCAGAAAATTGCCAACACCAAAAATAATTTTACTATTTCTCTTTATGCCTTGGGGGTGACTCCAACCACCTTGAGCTCTTACACGCACATCGCAACTTCATCAGCAACATTTGTTGAGACTTGCGGTCAAACTTATTTTCAGTACGACAACACTACAGCCCAGGATGCGGCAAATGGAAATGGCACCTGGAACGGAACGACATTAATTTTGAAATGGCAAGCAGACCCAAACCAGTTTCCATTGTTTAAGGGAACAACAACCTTAACATTGAATCCCACTGACCCCGCACCGGCTGCGCCCACGCTAAGTTCATTTGTGTTCTCTTCCACCAGCACGGGGTTGATTTGGAATTCAGCGCCATTTGCGACTCAATATGTTATTGAGCGCTCGACCACAAGTGGAACATTTTCCGGACTGCCGTTAGCCACAGTCAATTACCCTACAGTACAATACACCGACACCGGGTTAACTCCTGGCACCACTTACTATTATCGGATTACAGCGAAAAACACTTCAGGATCATCAGCCCCATCGGCACAAACTTCAATCATGCCACCTGTTAGTACTTTGTTCTCACCTGTTCAAAATAGCATGGCACTAAATACAGACAATCAACAAGGCGTGTCATGGGGAGACTTGGATGGGGATGGGGACGAAGACTACATCTCTCCATCCTTTACTAACTCGGCTGGTCAAAATTCGGTACCGGTGTTTTATGAGAATATTGGAGGAGGTCAATTCACCCGAAGAACCCTGGCAATACTTCAGGGCGAGAATGTCGCCACTTACCGGGGAGCGAACGTTATCGATATAAATAATGATGGGAAGCTGGATGTTTATTTCCCCAGGTCATCAGGAAATAACCTCGCTGACTTTGTTTTGATTAACAGCGGTGGATGGAACTTTACAAAAGTAGTTGTTAGCCAAACAGCAAGGGCTAACGGCTTTAGGGCTGCTTCTTTTGCCGATTACGACCGTGATGGATTGGCAGATCTTTTTGTTGCAGATTCAGATCCGCTCGGTCAAAACCCAGTAACACCTTCATTTCTTTTAAAAAACTCCACAGCCGGAGGAACTGTTTTGTTTAATCAAATTACTTCGGGATCAATCGTTACCAATAGTGTTGAATGCAGGGATCTTTCATGGGCCGATTTCAACAATGACGGCTTGCAGGATATGCTGGTGCTTTCGTATAATTTGAACGCCACTTCACCCAACCCGAACATTCTTAATCGATTGTATAAGAATAATGGGGATGGCACATTTACCCAGGTTACAGGTACCGTCTTCGATACGGATACTTTTCTTCGCGCCCGTACGTCAAGCTGGGGCGACATCGACAACGATGGAGACCTCGACTTATACATTGGATCACAAAGTACGGCAGTGGCCGATCGCCTATATCAAAACAATGGCAATGGTACGTTCACCAGCCTTACTTCCAGTGCTGTTGCAGAAACGGGAACACAAACTTTTGGAAGTGCCTTCGGTGATATCGATAACGATGGGGATCTTGATCTAATTGCTATTAACTTTAATAATACGAGCAATTCAATTTTCATCAATGACGGTACCGGGAATTTTACAAAATCCACGACCACAGAACTCCTCACTTATGTAAATCTTCTTAATATCGGAGGGTCATTCGTTGATTATGATCAAAACGGTTTTCTGGATATTAGCACAGGAAGAAACGGCAGCACTATCCCTCCTTATCTTTTTCAAAATCAACTTTCGGCTTCGTCCAGTAAAAACTGGATAGAGGTAAAGTTGAAAGGAACAGTTTCCAACCAGGCAGCGATTGGCGCGCGTATTACGGTCACCACAACCTCACCGGCCAGAACGATAATTAGGGAAGTTTCTGCTCGCACTGGGTACGGTAGTCAAAACAGTTTGATCCAGCACTTTGGATTGGGTTCTGCAACTTCAATTAGTCAACTACAAATAAAATGGCCTAATGGTGGTGTTCAAACATTAGCAACCCCTACTATCAATCAACTGATAACTATACCTGAGGATTTTACCGGCCCTGTCTTTAGCGCTATTTCTCCTGCCAATGCGGCAACTAATGTTAATATAACTACAACACTTTCATTTACGCTCAATAAGGCAAGTACAGCGGTGGCAGGGAAAAACATCAAGATATTTTTAACCTCAAACACAACTACTCCAGTTTTTTCAATACCTGTAACCAGTGGTACAAATTCAAGCAATACTATCACTTTCAGTTTACCTCAAGGTCTGAATTCGGCAACAAGCTATTCTGTTTCAATTGATGCGGGTGCGTTTACTGATATTTATGGGAATCCCTCTTTAGCATTTTTAGGTAGCAACTGGCAATTTACAACCTCTTCCGGCCCTACTTTCAGTGGCCTTGTCCCTGCCAATGGTACAACTAATGTGAGCACAAGTACTACTTTT
>JAYVMP010000145.1:0-40527 GCA_043758895.1 Bacteroidota bacterium | reverse complement strand
CAAAATATCCCTGAACCATTTGCATCCGGCACCGGTGATTTTGTTCTGCATAATTGATCATGGCTTCCATCTTATCGAAGTGAAGCTTTCTGCGTCTGTCCATTTCCTTCTTATCAATCGGCAAGCGGTCTGCATCCTGGCGGGGAAGAACAAAAACAATTTGTGGTGAACTGGAAGCCGGTTCATAAATTAAAAGTTGAAGCCGATGAATCTTTTGCAATTCCAATTTGACTTCCTCCAAACTAAGTTTCAGAGCGTGTGAAAGATGGGTTTCAGAAATAACTACAAAATCCGAAAACAATTCGGCTCCATACAAACGCATTAAGGTTTTAATGATCGGATCGAACCTTGCATTAGCCACCTGAAATTCGTATATCTTCTTTTTATCGATGGTAAAGTGAATGCGCGATGGCCGGTGAAAGCCCTCATTCAATTGGATCAACCCAAACTCTTCCATCTTTTTCAAAGCCGCGTAAACTGCGGTTGGCTTAACGTTGAATTGTTTGGAGAACGTATCCAAATCAAAATCGAAAGCCTCACCTTGGCTGCTACCCATCGCAAGCTGATAAAAATTTGCCAGTGCCTGATAAATTTTCATCACATAGTCAAGACCGGGTTGTGCCAGCTCAATTTTATTTCTAAGGCCGAGCACATCCATTTCATGAAAGATGATCGTGGCGTAGCTCCGTTTGCCATCACGCCCTGCCCTGCCCGCCTCCTGATAATACGATTCAATATTCTCGGGCAAGTCCAGGTGCACCACCGTGCGCACATCGGGTTTGTCAATGCCCATCCCAAAAGCATTGGTGGCCACGATTACACGCACCTCATTGTTCAGCCAATCTTGCTGGCGTTTCAGTCGCTGTTCGGCATTCAGCCCGGCATGATAAAAAGTTGAGGAGATCTTATTTCGTAGCAAAAGCTTTGCTGTCGATTCGGTTGCCTTGCGTGAGCGTACATAAACAATCGCCACACCAGGAACCTTTCTCAATATTTCCAATAACTTCTTTTCCTTTGTCTCCGTCTTGCGAACAACTAAAGAAAGATTTTCACGGGCAAAACTCTTTTGGAAGAGCGAGGTTTTTTTCAGTTGCAGCTTTTCAATAATATCATCCCTAACTTGTTTTGTTGCCGAGGCAGTCAATGCCATGAAGGGGACACCCGGTTTCAGTTCGCGCAAGTTGGCAATCAACAAATAGGGAGGGCGGAAATCATAACCCCATTGCGAAATGCAGTGTGCCTCATCAATGGCGATGAGGTTGACGTTCATCTTTTTAAACCGTTCCAGAAACATTTCGGTCTGCAAACGCTCGGGTGAAACATAAAGGAATTTCTCTTTGCCATACACACAGTTATCGAGCGCGATGTCTATCTCGGTGCGGTTCAGCCCGGAGTGAACGGCTGTAGCCTGAATGCCACGCTTCTTCAATTGTTGCACCTGGTCTTGCATCAACGCGATAAGGGGAGTGACCACGATACAGACTCCGTCTTTCATTAACGAGGCTACCTGAAAGCAAACCGATTTTCCTGCACCAGTGGGCAAAATAGCCAGCGCATCCCTTCCTTCAAGAAAAGAGGCAATAACCTCTTCCTGCGGAGAGCGGAAATCGGGATAGCCCCAATATTTTTTCAAAACTTCTACTGATGTCAAGGCGAGGGAGGTTGCTGTTTTCAAAGGTAGCAAAACGGATTGCGTATAGGATAGGCTTAGCCGGATTGACTTATCCGTTGAATCTATTTTTAAAGTTCCTTTTTTTTAATAAATCATCAAACCTGGCACAAACAATCTACTTGACAAGCATAGTTCACCAAAATTGATTTGCCGATCTTTTTGCATAAATTTAAATCACCGAAGTTATAACTGATGTTTTCACTATCGATCGAAATTTAAACTCCTGATCAAATCGTGAAAGCTCAAAGTAGTCGTCCGACTACTTTCGTGCGTAAGTTCAGCTAATAATCCTAACGAATCTTTCTATGAAATGCCCATCAGCAAAGCAGACCCTAAGGAATGATAATCAGGTATGGGCATTCCATGTGACCATAAAAAAATAAATATTAACACATGAAAGCAGTTCTTTGCAAATCATTTGGCCAGCCTGATTCCCTGACCACCGAAGTAATCTCTGCTCCCACCCCACAAGCCGATGAAGTGCTCATCAACGTTTTTGCGTGTGGGGTAAACTTCCCCGACTTGCTTATTATCCAAAATAAATATCAGTTCAAACCTGCGTTGCCATTTTCACCAGGGGGAGAAGTCGCTGGCATCATTGAAGGGGTTGGCGAAAAGGTTAACCACCTGAAAGCAGGCGACCGCGTGGTGGCACTCAGCGGCTGGGGCGGGTTTGCCGAGCAATTGGTGGTCAAATCCAACCGGGTGTTCCCCCTGCCGCCAGGGATGGATTTCATCAACGGGGCTTGTACATTATACACGTACGGAACTTCTTACCATGCGTTAAAAGACCGGGCACAAATAAAAGCAGGCGAAACCCTTTTGGTGTTAGGCGCAGCTGGAGGAGTCGGGTTGGCTGCTGTTGAGTTGGGCAACGTGATAGGTGCCACAGTGATTGCGGCTGCTTCATCGGACGAAAAGCTTTTGATTTGCAAACAAAAAGGCGCATTGCATGGAATAAATTATTCCACCGAAGATTTACGGGAGAGAATTAAAGAAATCACCAACGGTAAAGGTGTTGACGTAGTCTATGATGCCATTGGCGGAAAACTGGCCGAGCAAGCGTTGCGATCCATGGCATGGAAAGGAAGGTACCTTGTGGTTGGATTTACCACTGGGGAAATACCGCAATTTCCCGCCAACTTGCCTTTGCTAAAAGGCTGTTCTATCACGGGCGTATTTTGGGGGAGTTTTGCCGAGCGCGAGCCTCAGCAAAGCCTTCAGAATTTTTCTGACCTGGTGGGCTTGATGGAATTGGGCAAAATCAAACAGCACATCCACAAAATTTACACATTGGAAGAAGCCCCCCGCGCGCTAAAAGATTTGATGGACAGGAAAGTAATCGGCAAAGCGGTAGTGAAAGTAAGGGACTGGAAATGATGCGCGTAAACTGATCAAAATGAATTAACTTTCGGAAGATTTTGATCACCAACTAAACCATAAAATGAAAGACGTTGTCATCGTATCCGCAGTAAGAACCCCCATCGGGAGTTTTGGCGGAAGCCTATCAAGTTTATCCGCAATAAAATTAGGGGCGACCGCGGTGAAAGGGGCATTGGGTAGAATCAACTTAGACACAAAGCTGGTGCAGGAAATCTTTTTTGGAAATGTCATCTCCGCAGGCTTGCAGCAAGCGCCAGCCACACAAGTGGCCGTGGGCGCAGGCCTGGGTTATACTATTCCTTGCACGTTGATCAACAAAGTTTGCGCTTCCGGCATGAAGGCAATCATGCTTGGCGCACAATCCATTATGTTGGGGCAAAATGATGTGGTCGTTGCCGGTGGCATGGAGAGCATGAGCAACATCCCTTACTATTTATTGAAGGCCCGCTATGGTTATAAATATGGCGATGGCCAATTGCACGATGGGCTCACATACGATGGGCTCACTGATGTTTATAATCATTGTGCCATGGGAGTTTGCGCGGATAACACGGCCAAAGACATGAGCATAAGCCGTCAAGATCAGGATAACTACGCCATCAATTCGTACAAAAGATCGGCCGCTGCATGGGCATCCGGAAAATTCAAAGATGAAATTATCGCAGTGGAGATCACCGGAAAAAAAGGTGATGTTACGTTGTGCAGTGAAGATGAAGAATATAAAAATGTAAACTTTGATAAGATCCCAGGATTGAAGCCAGTCTTTACGAAAGAAGGAACGGTAACAGCCGCCAATGCATCCACGATCAATGATGGTGCCGCAGCCGTGGTGCTGATGAGTGCGGCTAAAGCAAAGGAACTTGAGCTCATTCCCCTTGCAAAAATTTTAGGCTTTGCCGATGCCGCTCAAGACCCCATGTGGTTCACCACAACCCCAGCGCTCGCCATTCCCAAAGCCATGAAAATGGCGGGAGTTGAGAAAAGCAATGTGGGGTATTACGAAATCAATGAAGCCTTCTCGGCCGTTGCTATCGCCAACAATAAATTACTGGGGCTTGATCCCGAAAAGGTAAATGTAAATGGCGGTGCAGTAGCCTTGGGCCATCCCCTCGGTGCCTCTGGTGCACGGATTACCATCACGCTGGCCAACGTGTTGAAACAAAACAATTCTTCCATCGGTGTGGCGGGAATTTGCAATGGTGGCGGAGGTGCTTCGGCTATTGTGATTGAGCGAATCTAATAAAGCCACATAATTGAGCTGAAGGTTTAACGTTGAATGGTAAAGACCTTCAAGGTTAAACCTTCAAACTTTAAAAAATTGATTATTATTTTCCACCGCATGAAGTACTTCTTGCCATTCGCCTTCTGCTGGATCGGTTTTAATTTATCCGCCCAAAAAGAAATAAAAACGTATTATGACGAATCCAAATCAAGGCTCAACGAAGATTATTTTGTCATTGACGATAACCAAACGATGGAAGGAAAATACAGAAGGTATTTTCCGAACGGAAAACTGGCCATGGAAGGTGTGTTTGTAAATGGTGTGCGATCGGGCACATTTTATGAATACCACACCAATGGAACACTCATCCGCAAAATCAGTTATGAAAACGGAATGCGCCAAGGGCCGGTAGAAGTGTTTGATGAAAAAGGAAAGCCGATTCAAACAGCCTTCTACCAAAACAACCAATTGGTGGACAGTGTGAAGTCATATTTTCCTTCCGGGATTTTAAAACAGGAAGGACTCTTCGTGAAAGGTAAGCCCGATGGAATGGTGAGGGAGTATTTTCCGTCAGGGAAAAAACGAAAAGAGATTGAATACAAAAACGAAAAACCCAACGGCATCACCAAAACTTTTTATGAAAGCGAAGTCCTCGAAACAGAGGCCAACTACAAAGACGGATTTATCAGCGGGTTTTATAAATCGTATTATCCCAACAGTCAATTGGAATTGGTTTACACCATTAAGGAGAGCGAAAAGCTCGGTGAATTTTTAAGCTATGATTCGGCCGGGCATTTGATGCTGCGTGGCCACTTCATGCTTGGAAAACTGCACGGCAGTAACACCGGTTATTATGCCGATGGCAAAATCAGGCATGAATACAATTTCGATCAAGGTGCTAAAACGGGTACCAACATCAATTATTTTCACAACGGCAAGATCAAAACCAAAGAGCAACTCGCGCTGAACGGTACCGACAGCGAGCGAGATGAATACGACAGCACAGGAAGAAAATTATTTGAGAAAAATTACAGGCGCAGCAAGCCCCACGGCACCTGGTATTTCTATGGCTCAGATGGAAAGACCCTAACCTTGAAAGAGAATTATTTGGATGGCCAATTAAACGGCTTGCGAATTGTTTATCATCCGAACGGAGAAAAGAAAGTAGAAGAGACTTGGAAATTTAACCTCATCACTGGTCCGGTAAAAAACTATTACGAAGACGGAAAGCTACTGAGCCATTGTGAATTCCGGGCGAGCCGCATGCACGGCCTGTACACCAGCTATTGGCCCAATGGCAAAATCAAAGAGCAAGGCGAGTACGTGGCTAACAAAAAACACAAAGAATGGAAGGAATTTGATGAAGAGGGCAAGTTGGTAAAAATGCTGAATTTCAGAGCAGGGATTCTTTTAGGCCCCAAGTCATTAGAAAAAAAATAATTCATAAAAGATCCCATCTTGGTAAAGGTTCTTAATTTGCCGAAAACTTTTTCTGCTCACATGCAAGCTATTAAAGAAACTAACTTCCAGTTCAAGGGCCAGACAGGCTTTTACCGTGGCAAAGTACGCGATGTGTATTATTTCGGTGATCAGATGGCGATGGTATCCACCGACCGCATCTCAGCATTTGATGTGGTGCTGCCCAGAGCTATCCCCGACAAAGGACGGATACTCAATCAGATTGCCGCTTTTAACCTGAATGCCACGCGTGATGTTGTTCCCAACTGGGTCATCGAATCGCCCAACCCCAATGTTACCGTTGGCTATAAATGTGAGCCTGTTGCTGTTGAGATGGTGGTGCGCGGCTACCTGGCTGGACATGCATGGCGCGAATACAAACTGGGAAAACGGGAGATTTGTGGCGTACCCCTGCCCGATGGAATGAATGAAAATGACAAATTTCCGCGTGCCATTATTACACCTACCACCAAGGCACTTGTAGGGCATGACGAAGATATTTCGAAAGAGGAGATCATAGCACGAGGCCTTGTGAGCAAAAGTGATTATGAAACCATGCGAGAGTACTCCATCAATCTATTTGCCATCGGTACGGAGCTGGCCGCACAGCGAAGACTTCTATTGGTTGATACTAAGTACGAATTTGGGAGGCGCCACGGAAAAATCCACCTTATCGATGAAGTCCACACACCCGATTCATCCCGCTATTTTTATAAAGATGGTTATGCGGGTCGGCAGCGGGATGGCGAGCCCCAAAAACAATTGTCGAAAGAATTTGTGCGGCAATGGCTGATGGAAAATGGGTTTCAGGGAAAAGAAAATCAGCCAATACCTGAGATGACGGATGAATTAGTAAAAACAATCAGCGACCGCTACCGCGAACTTTACTATCAAATGATGGGGGAAGCCATCCGAAGCACGAATTATGATAACATTTTAGAGCGAATCGAATCGAGCATCATTAATTCAATAAAATGATTTATTTTAGCTGCAAATTAGAACCATGAAATGCCCATCAGCAAAGCAGACCCAAAGGAATGATAATCAGCTATGGGCATTCCATGTGACCATAAAAAAATAAATAGTAACACATGAAGTACACCATCAACAAGCAAGAGAAATATACGCTCATCCGCCTCCATGAAGAAAAATTGGATTCCAACGTAGCACCTAAGTTAAAATCGGAAATGGTGACCCTTCATGCTGAAGGGTTTAGGAATGTAATACTTGACCTGAGCGAGGTAAAATACACCGACTCTTCTGGACTTAGTGCTTTACTTGTCGGCAATCGTATTTTGCAGGAAGACGAGGGGATTTTTGTGTTGGCCTGCTTATCTGACCATACCCTGAAGCTGATCAAGATTTCTCAACTCGACAGCGTGCTGACCATTTTGCCAACCGTAGAAGAAGGCATCGATACCGTGTTTATGCACGAGATCGAAAAAGACATGAAGAAGGAGTAATTGTGACCTGTGTAGTATCCACTCGTCAACGTCAGCCCCATCAACACATTAAGTCTAACAATCCTTGGCGCTAGTGGCGCTCTTCCTTCAGTTGGCAGGTTTACGTCAGCTCAATACCTTGTCATCCAAAATACCCATATCTTAATTGACTGTGGTGAGGGCGCCCAAATGCAGATGGCCCGCATGCAAATCTCTCCCGGCAAAATTGATCACATCTTCATCAGCCATTTGCATGGCGATCATTACCTCGGCCTGGTGCCTCTTTTATTTTCAATGAATTTGCACAAGCGCGCAAGTGAGTTGCATCTGTATGGCCCGGTAGGATTAGACGAAATCATCACCCTTCAATTAAAATATTCCGAGTCGGTCTTGAATTACCAAATCACCTTTCACCCATTTGACCCTTCGAGCAAACAATTATTGTTGGAAAATGGGGCGATCACCGTAGAGTCTATTCCGCTCGTTCACAAATTAGCGTGTGCAGGGTTTCTTTTCCGCGAAAAACAAAAACCGCGCAGGATTGATAAGTTAAAACTTGTTGAAGGGATGAAACTTCAACAAATTGCCGCATTTAAAACCGGGGAAGACATCCGTGATGAAAATGGAAATTTGCTTTACAAAAACAACGATTTTACTTTACCGCCAAGGGCGTCACTTGCCTATGCCTACTGCTCTGACACTGCCTGGAACCCAGGCATGATCGATCAAATCAACCACATCGATTTATTGTACCACGAGGCAACCTTTGCCCAAGCTGATTTAATCCGTGCCACGGAAACGAAGCATAGCACAGCCGCTCAAGCCGGTGAAATGGCTAAACTTGCTCAAGTAAAGAAATTAGTAATCGGCCATTTCTCAGCGCGCTATAAGGAGTTGGATATTTTGCTCCAGGAAGCGAAGTCCCATTTTCCGAACACCGAACTTGCCGTGGAAGGGACCACTTTTACATTGGCAGATTAATTTATCTTTACCCCATGCACATCAATCTTGAGCAAAAGAGAAATAAGCTGTTTACTGCGTTGGCGGGAATATTCCTCACCAATGCCATCGTAGCTGAATTGATTGGAGTGAAAATATTTTCAGGGGAACAATCCATTGGCCTCCACCCGGCCAATTTGAATATCCTTGGCTTTGTTATGGATTTCAACCTTACCGCAGGGGCAGTAATCTGGCCTGTGGTGTTCATTACCTCTGACCTGATCAACGAATATTTTGGGAAACCGGGCGTAAAACGCATCAGTTACATGGCCGCTGCTTTTATTGCCTATTCTTTTTTAGTGATTTATTTAACCATGAAACTACCGCCCGCGCAATGGTGGCTGGATGCCAACAACCACGACAGCGCGGGCAATTACTTCAACATGGATTTTGCCTTTAACAAAATCCTTGGCCAGGGCCAGCGGATTATTATTGCTTCTCTTTCTGCCTTCTTATTGGGGCAATTGGTGGATGTCTTTGTTTTTCAAAAATTGAGGAAAATTACGGGCAGCAAAATGTTGTGGCTGCGGGCTACAGGATCCACGCTGGTCTCTCAGTTCATCGATAGCTTTGTAGTTTTATACCTCGCCTTCACCGGCATTTTTTCCAATCAGCAGATTTTGGCAATCGGCATAACCAATTATTTGTACAAGTTCACCATCGCCATCGTACTCACTCCGCTCATCTATGGAGGTCATTATGTGATCGACAAATACCTTGGGAAAGAAAACGCAGAGAAACTCTCGGAGGAGTCGGCCAACCAAAGCGGCTCATTTTTTTAACCGGAAAATATTATCGAGGATAATCGCGGTGGCAATTCCCGCGTTGAGCGATTCGGCCCTTCCTATTCTTGGGATGGTAATCTTATGTTGGATATGCTTGCTGACAGCCTCGGATATCCCATTCGATTCGTTTCCGATAACAAGCAATCCATTTTTTCCATAATTGAATTGGTGAACATCTTCACCCTCCATAAACGCGCCAAAGGTGGGAAGTTCATTCTTGGCAAGGAACGTGATGAGGTTGGTATAAAAAAAATTCACCCTGCAAAAAGAACCCATCGTGGCACTGATGGTTTTGGGATTATAAAAATCTGCCGTTTCTTCGGAGGCAATAATATTTTTGATGCCGTACCAATCTGCTGTGCGGACGATTGTGCCCACATTGCCTGGATCGCGAAGGTCATCCAAAACCAGGCAAAATTCATCTTTCAGATTTAAAGCCGAATTCACCTTCGTCTTTGCAATTGCCAGCACACTTTCATTGGTTTGAAACGAACCAAGCTGGGCAAGTTCGTCTGCACCTACCACCACAGTTTCAATTCTCATCTTAGTTATCAGCTCTTCATTTCTAAGAAGGAATTCCTCCGTTCCGGCAACCCATGTAGTTTCAAAGCTGGAACGCAAAAGTTCCTCTACGCTTTTGGCCCCTTCTACCACAAAAGATTGCTCCTGTTTTCGGTATTTCTTTACTTGCAGGGATTTGATGAATTTTATTTTTGATTTGGAGATCATTTTGCAATCTTTTACGAAACAAGTTAAACGTTACTGCTACTTTATGGCTTTGGCCACAGCGGCAAGCGGCTGCCTAAGTACAAAGCACCTTCAAGAAAATGAAAAGTTATTGTACCACCAAACGATTGAAGCACCAAACGGCCTACCCCGCGATGAACTGAAGAACCTTTTCGTGCAAAAAACCAACCATCGCCTAGGTCCCTTGCGCATCAGCATTTCAGTCGGGATTTATAACATCGGCAAAAAGAAATTTAAACAAGATAAATTCATCGCCAAAAAAGCAAAGCAAGAGGCAAAGTTTGATGCCAAGATAGCCGCCACAAAAAACCCAAAAAGGATTGCCAACCTTCAGTACCGAAAGCAGAACGTAGTTGACGCGTTAACCAAGAAAATGGACAACGGTAATTTATTCATGCAATGGGGGGAGAAGCTCACCGTGTTTGATACGGCCGCCATGACAGCAAGCAAAAACAGGTTACACTCTTATCTATTCAACAAAGGGTATTTTAAAAATAAAGTGGACGCCAGCTATGATGAACAGGCCGAGAGAACGATATCCGTGACTTATTCCATTCAACCGGGAAACCTTTTCACTTACGATTCCATCTTTTACCACATACCTGACGAAAAGGTTTTAAAACTTGTTTTGAAAGACCGATCAAAAAGCCTCTTAAAAAAAAGTGATGCCTACGACCAGGACAAATTAGGAAAAGAGCGCGACCGGCTTGATCAATTGCTAAAAGACAACGGGTATTATGATTTCAGTAAACAGTTTATTGATTTTTCATTGGACACATCAGCAGCAGAGAATAAAATAAAATTGCAGTTGGAAATCCTCAATCCTGCCAAACGCGGCTACCACAAACAGTTCACCATTGACTCCATTATCTTCACGCCCGATGTGGCGGCCATTGGTAAGGATAACCAAAAGAGAACGAGTTCAACCTTCCACCAAATTACCTTTAATTCTTACGATGCGTTGTACAGCAAAAAAATATTGGCACAACGGGTGTTCATCGCCAAAGACAGTCTGTACAGCCGCACTAAAACCTATAACACCCAGCGCCAATTAGCCAACTTAGACAACTTCAAGTTTGTAAACCTAAACTACGATACTACCGGAGGTCGCTTTGTTGCCAACCTCTTCACAAGCCCATTGGATAGGTACGCCTGGGGCAACGAAGCAGGCATGACTGTTACACAGGGCTTTCCGGGGCCGTACATCAGTTCAAATTTTAAAAAGCGAAATGTTTTTCGGAGGCTGGAAATTCTGGAGATCAATGGCCGGTTTGGTTTTGAGGGGGTGGCAGCCGTTACATCCGTGGGCGGCTTTTATAAAAGTACAGAGGCCACTCTCAATGCATCCATCACATTTCCTCAATTTCTATTTCCTTTTCGAAGCGCGGCTGCCTTTCGCTATGCAAGAAATAACCCGCGCACAAAAATTCTCGCAGGCTACACCTATACCGACCGACCTGAGTATCAACGGTCGATCACCACGCTATCGGCAACATATACCTGGGACCTCCAACGAAAACTGCAGTTTTCTTTCAGTCCAGCTACACTGAATGTTATCAATTCAACAGTAAGTAATGCTTTCAATGCTACACTGCTACATCTCGATAGCTTGGGAAATAAACTTATCAATGCATTTAAGCCATCGTATGTGAGCAGCATGATATTTTCGGTGACCTGGAATAACAACTACGGCTTGGTACAAAAAAATTCCACCTTCATCCGAACTACCTTGGAAAGCGGTGGCACACTTCTAAATTTATATTCCCCAAAATTCATTACCGACCAAGGGTTAGAGCCTTATCAATACCTCAGGTTCAGTTTTGACTTCCGCAAGAATTTGGTCGTCTCCAAAACAAGTTCGTTTGCCTACCGCTTCAACACCGGAATGGGTTATTCGTATAGCTCCAACAAAGTTTTGCCCTATGAAAAAAATTTTTTTGCCGGAGGAAGCAATGGCGTGCGCGCATGGCGGCCCAGAAGGCTTGGCCTCGGCTCAGATCCGCCCCCGGTAAGCACCAATATTCCATCCAATGGTTATTTTGACTACAGCTTTGAAAAGCCCGGGCAACTTTTAATTGAAGGCAGTGCCGAATGGCGGCAAAAAATTATAGGTTTTTTAAATTATGCGCTGTTTGTGGACGTGGGCAACGTGTGGGCTTTACAAACCTCATCCAACCCAAGGCAAAGTTTCGCCTTGAATAAATTTTATAAAGAGTTTGGTGTAGGGACAGGTTTCGGCCTGCGTTTTGATTTTTCTTTTTTGATCCTGCGATTCGATGTGGGGATTAAAGCCTGGGATCCAGCCCGGCCACAAGGAAGTAGATTTGTGCTGGAAAATACCCGTTTTATAAAACCTTACAACATCAACAAAGAACCTGTGATTTACAATATTGGGATCGGGTATCCTTTCTAGAACCCAACTCAAAATAGCATCGGCATTGCGAACGAAGTGAAGCAATCCCAAATTCGGAGCTTCAATAGGCGATTGTTTCGGTCCTCCCTTGCAAAGACGTGTTTTTTTGAGATGGGTTCTAATAATTCAGTAGCAATTCCAATTCCGATTTAACTTTGTCAGCGTTAGGCAACATCATTTTTTCCAAATCCACATTGAGCGGAACAGCGGGAAGATTGGCGGAGCCTACCGACCAAACCGGGGCATCCAGATGGGCAAAGCATTCTTTTGAAATCCTTCCGGCCAATGATTCGGCAAATGAATTAAGCAAAGGCTCTTCGGTAAGAACCAAAACGCGACCGTGCCTTTTTACGGAAGCCTTCACACTCTCCCAGTCGAGTGGGTTGAGCGTGCGCAAATCTAAAATCTCGATTCTATAATCAAAATTCTTAGCAGCGTCCTTTGCCCAATACACTCCCATCCCATAGGTAATGACAACTGCACTTTCACCCGATTCAATATTTTTATCGTGGGCATGTTGCACCACATTTGCCTTACCCAATGGAATAACATAGCCCTGATCGGGCTCAATTGTTTTTGCCTCCAGCGTGCCTGGCACCTTGCTCCAATATAATCCTTTGTGTTCCAGCATAACTACCGGGTTAGGATCGTAAAATGAGGCCTTGAGCAATCCCTTCATGTCGGCAGCATTGGAAGGGTAAACCACTTTTATCCCACGAATGTTGAGCAGTGTTGATTCAATGCTTGCGGAATGGTAAGGCCCTCCACCCCCATACGCCCCAATAGGGACGCGGATCAGTGCCTGTATCGGAAATTTTCCTTGTGATAAATAACAACTTTTTGAAACCTCCACCGCTAACTGATTGATGCCCGGCCAGATGTAATCAGCAAATTGGATTTCTACAATGGGTTTCACTCCTACCGCGCACATCCCTGCGGTAGAACCGATCAGGTAGGCTTCCTGAATGGGGGTATTGAATACCCTTGCAGCTCCATATTTTTGAGCCAATGTAGCCGCCTCACGGAAAACCCCGCCCAGCCTTGCCCCCACGTCCTGGCCGTAAAAAATAGCCTCCGGATGATCGCGCAAAATTTCATCTACGGCATGTAAGGCCGCATCTACCATCGTTACTTTTTCTGCTTGGGCAGGAAAGCGTTCGCCTCTTTCTTCGGTGATGCTCGTAGGTGCAAATTCATGACTGGCAAAATTATTTTTGTCCGGGTCTGGCGAATCAACCGCTAAATCAAAGTCTGACAAAACAATCTTTTCAGCTTCATCCCTAATTGTTACAAGGGACTCTTTTGTTTCACCGTTTTCCGTAAGGAACTTTTCAAGGTGGAGAATCGGATCATCTTTAGCATGTTCTGTTAGATCTGCACCGCGGTACCACTCCTTGCGAACACCGGAAGTGTGGTGCCCAAGCAAAGGGCATTTTGCGTGGACAAGGATAGGAGCGCGCGCTGTTCTGGCATAGGCAAATGCCTTTGCCATGATGTGATAGCTGGCCACAAAATCAGATCCGTCAACGCGGGTCCGCTCTAACCCTTTAAACCCTAACGCATAGTCATACGCATCCATGGCGCGCATCTCCGCTCCCGTTGCCGATATACCCCAATTGTTGTCTTGTACCAAATAGATAATGGGCAACTTTTTCAGCACGGCCATTTGAAGTGCTTCAGCTACTTCGCCTTCAGTTACCGAGCCATCGCCCAAGGAACAAAGCACAACCGGCCTGTCGCCAGATTTTAAAAAACCTTGAGATTCCAAATAGGAAATGCCATGCGCCATTCCGGTGGCCGGGATAGCTTGCATCCCGGTGGCCGCACTTTGGTGTGGGATAGTGGGAAACCCAGCACGCCTCAACGAGGGGTGGCTGTAATAACTGCGGCCGCCAGAAAATGGGTCGTCACGTTTGGCCATCAATTGGAGCATCAGTTCATACGGACGAAGGCCCAATGCCAAGAGCATCGATTCATCACGATAATAAGGAGAGGCAAAATCACAAGCCTTCAATTGAAATCCTGTTGCTATCTGGATGGCTTCATGTCCTCGGGAAGTACTGTGAACGTATTTTCCGGCAATGTCTTTCTTCTCATCATAGAGTTCTGCCATTCGCTTGGCCGTGCACATTAGCCGATAGGCATCCAGGCTAAGACTTTTTAAATTTTTCAATAACGGAGCCTCGGGACTTTCTGCTTGATTCATTTTTTGTTCGCTCAAGAGTATCTTACTATCTTTCCTTTTCTGACCAAGGTAGATTTGAAGAACCTCAAGTTAGTATCCTTCAGTAAGTAAGTGGTTCAAAATTATAAATAATATTGCGTTAATGTTCAGTAAATATTATCCACATCAAATGAAGCGATTTATCCTTTTCGGATTGGTTCTGCTATTGAATGTAGTGGCCCATGCACAACCCGAAGAAGTATTGAAAATAATTAACCAAGCGCGGACTGATCCTCAGGGATTCCTAACGGTGAGATTAGTTCCTTACATCCGACAGAAAGGAATGGAGGAAAATAGTTATGCGAAATCGCTCGTGGAAGAATTGAAGTCGGCAAGCAAAGTAAGCCCATTAAAATCCTCACCTGTACTTACAAAGTTGGCCAGAGACCATGCAATGGACATGGGTAACAGAGGCAAAGTGGGGCACGAGAGCAGCGATGGAACAACTTTTGTCCACCGCATCCGGAAAAAAATTAAAACAGGGATGATTGCCGAAAATTGTGACTATGGAAATACCGATCCGCTCGATATTGTCATGTCGCTTTTGATTGATGACGGTATTGTTTCCCTCGGCCACCGCAAAAATATTCTTTACCCGAAACTGGGCGTTGTGGGGATAGCCATTGAAAAGCATAAAACCTATGGCATGAACTGCGTGATGGATTTTGCCGAAACCGATTAACGGAATTTGGGCTTCAATTCAGTGACGCTCCGAAAAGTATTGGGTATGCAGTGTACCTTTTTGAATTAAAGGAGCTTACGTTCAATGTCGTTTCCTTAAAGCCATTTTAATGACCTCACCTCGTTCCTCTCCACAAGAGAGGATGCCAGAGGAGCTTAAGGAAACGACATTGGAGTTTACGTTCAAAAAAGACTCACCTATATCAAAGTTTTAATTTTAGTAGCTTAAGCTATTGATGAGCAAAATGCAATTAGAGTTTCTGCGCTCAAGAAATCATAAGTTCAACCCGTTTAAAGGTTTCGTCATGATTCTGTTTGTACTTGATATTACTCTGGATGGTTTCGATTAATTCTTTCGACCGTTCGCGCGGATAGCCAAATTTTATCGCATACAAGTTGCAGAGCTTCATTTCCTCTTCGTGAATCGAATTATCCACACTCATCATGTGCACCAAATCGTAAAATTGGTAAAACCGATCCCTCTTTTCCATCGGAAGCTCGAACTTGATCTTGTTCGGATTGTTTCGAATCTCCTTGAGCTGCGATTCGGATATATTATTCTTTTTGGCAATCGTCTTCAACAAGTCGTACTCAATCTGGTCAAAGTTGCCATCCACCGCGGCCATTTCAATCAGGTTCTTCATGTGACTTTTCGCAGTAGTTTTTCCTTTGTTGAAAAGATTAAGTATTTCCTGGATGTTCATGGCACAAAGGGTTAGGTGATTCTACGATACAAAGTAGTAAGCATTAATCAAAAATAAAAATGTCAGGTAAGAATTTTCCACCGCTTGATTGCTGATCTTTGAATCCATTAATTTAGCATTCACCCAAAGCTTCTAAATGTTTTCAAAACCACTTTTATTCCTTGTTGCTTCGTTGCTCATTCTACCCCCAAAAACCATTATTTTTTTTGGGGATAGCCTCACAGCCGGCTATGGGCTTTCGCCCGAAGAGGCATTCCCGGCTTTAATCGAAAAGGAATTCGCTAAAGAAAATAGAAATGTAAAAGTCATCAACGCAGGGTTGAGCGGAGAAACATCTGCCGGTGGCTTGAGCCGCATTGATTGGACACTGCGCCAGCACGTAGATATTTTTGTTTTAGAGCTTGGCGCAAATGACGGGCTACGCGGGCTTCCTTTGGAGCAGACCAAAAAGAATTTGCAATCCATCATCGACAAGGTAAAAAGCAAATATCCAAAAGCCAAGATCGTATTGGCAGGAATGATGGTGCCGCCCAACATGGGCCAAGTCTATACCGATGAATTCAGGAAAATTTTCCCTGCTCTTGCCGAGAAAAATAAAGCCACGCTAGTCCCCTTTTTACTAACAGGTGTTGGAGGCATTGAAAGGTTTAACCAAGCCGATGGCATCCACCCGAATGTGGAAGGGCATAAGATCGTAGCCAAGAATCTCTTTCCCTATTTGCGGAAGGAAATTTAACGAGCTCAGGTGCGGATCACGGGCAGCGGATAAACGGATTAAGGATAACCCTTTATCTTCTCCGAAAAAATTCCGATTATTAGAGAAATTATCAGCTTATGCAATACCTTAAAGTTTTTGCCTCCGTGCTATTCACAGTTGCTTTGGTCTATGCCCTTAACCGCTCTTGGGATTTTGGCAAACCCATACCTCCGCTCGGAAAGTTTCTTGATCCCTTTCATGGGTTTTGGAAAAATGCAGAGCGCAAAAATAGACCACCCGAGGAAATCTCGCTTCCCGGATTAGCCGAGGAAGTTTCTATTGTTTACGACAGCGTTTTGATTCCTCATCTCTACGCTAAAAATGAGAAAGACTTATTCTTTGCGCAGGGTTACATTACAGCAAAATACCGCCTTTGGCAAATGGAGTTCCAAACGCACGCTGCGGCCGGCCGGATTTCTGAGATCATCGGTGCTGGCGCGATCGACTTTGACCGTGGCCAACGAAGGCTTGGCATGGTGTATGCCTCCCAAAATTCATTGGTCGAGATGGAAAAGGATTCCACCGCCAAGATGATCGCCCATCGCTACAGCGATGGTGTCAATGCATACATCAATTCCTTGAGCTACGAAAAACTTCCTCTGGAATATAAACTATTGAATTATTGGCCCGAACCATGGACACCGTTAAAAAGCGGACTGCTACTAAAATACATGGCCAAAACATTGAACATTGGCGACAAGGATTTTGAGATGACCAATGCACTAAAACTTTTTGGAAAAGAAAGCCTTGAAATCCTTTACCCCGACAATGAGCATGTTGGTGATCCGATCGTTGATAATCCGAATGGTTGGAAATCAAAACCCCTTTCTATTGATAACGTGCCGCTCGCCTTGCCCAAAGATTTTGTTCAAATCAAACCCTTGGAACAACCTTCATCTGATATAGGTAGTAATAACTGGGCCGTATCAGGTTCAAAAACTGCAAGTGGCTCGCCAATCCTTTGCAATGACCCACACCTGGAATTGAACCTGCCATCCATCTGGTACATCATCCATCTGAATGCACCGGGATACAATGCCATGGGTGCCTCACTTCCCGGAGCACCGGCCGTTATTAGTGGTTTCAACGATTCAATAGCCTGGGGCGAAACCAATGCACAGCGCGATGTAGTGGATTGGTTTAAAATTGAATTTAGAGACAAATCAAAAAATGAGTACCTCAGTGATGGGCAGTGGAGACCTGCAAAAAAAGTGATCGAAAAAATTTCAGCAAAAGGCAAAGCCGATACTTATGATACGGTAATCTACACCCATCACGGCCCCATCACGTATGACGATAGCTATCATGGCGATAGCGAAAAGAATCATTATGCGTTTCGTTGGATTGCGCATGACCCTTCAAAAGAATTGCTCACGTTTTATCTTTTGAATAAAGCAAAAAATCATGGGGACTACATGAACGCCTTGGATCATTACACCTCCCCCGCCCAAAATTTTGTTTTCGCCAGTGTGAATGGCGACATTGCTATGCGCATTCAAGGGAAATACCCGGTGCGGAGACCAAATGAAGGCCGCTTTGTGTTAGATGGAACAAAAACATCCAACGAATGGCAAGCCTTTATTCCCAATAACCAAAACATTGCTTATAAAAACCCATCGCGAGGTTTTGTGAGTTCCGCCAACCAATACCCGGTGGATGATACCTACCCCTATTACGTAACGGCAACAAACTTTGAAGCCTATAGAAACAGGAGGATCAATCAGGTGCTCGGCAATTTGAAATCCATCACACCGCAAGACATGATGAAATTGCAAGCCGATAATTTTAACTTAAAGGCGTCAGAAAGTTTGCCCGGCTGGCTGAAAATGCTGGACTCCACAAAATTCACCGTAGAAGAAAAAACAGGTTATCAAAAATTGAAGGGTTGGGATTTTAATAACTCCATTTCCTCAGAAGGTGCTTCCTATTACGAAGCTTGGCTCCGCGCTATTTACCCCATGATTTGGGATGAAGTAGTTGAGTCCAAGATTTCGCTCCCGGCACCTACGGCTTACGTTACTATTAAACTCATAAAAGAAAAACCCGGGCTTAGTTTCTTTGATATCCAAGCTACAGTAGAAAAGGAAACCGCATCAGACGTTGTGCGAAAATCATTTTCGGATGGCGTAAAAGAAATTGGGAAATGGAAAGAAGAAAAAAAGCTAAACCCGGAATGGGCAGACTTTAAAGATTCTTACATCCAACATTTGGCAAGACTTGAGCCATTCAGTTACCATGTGAAGCACGGAGGCAATGGCAGCATAGTCAACGCGCACAACAAACGCAACGGACCGAGCTGGCGCATGGTGGTGAGTTTGGAAAAGAATGGTGTAAAGGCTTGGGGGGTTTATCCGGGTGGCCAATCAGGAAACCCCGGAAGCCCCTACTACTACAACATGATTGAGGTGTGGACAGCCGACCATTACTTTGACCTTCACTTCAATACATCAGCAACGTCAATGAGGCCATTTGC
Source organism: Bacteroidota bacterium (assembly GCA_043758895.1). Lineage (GTDB taxonomy): Bacteria > Bacteroidota > Bacteroidia > Cytophagales > Cyclobacteriaceae > ELB16-189. The sequence goes on along the minus strand of JAYVMP010000145.1, from coordinate 21,567 downwards.
TCTTTCTTCATCCATCATAAAATCAAACTAAAAATGAAATTTTTAATTCAAACCTTGGCCACTCTTATTGGGTGCTGCATTGTTCAATATTTTCTCCCTTGGTGGACGTTGGCCCTGGTAGCCTTTGCAGTCGGTTATTATTTCAACACTACGGGCATTGTTTCCTTTGCTGCTGGTTTTATTGGGGTAGGGATTCTTTGGCTGGCAATGGCTTACTACATTGACAGTTCAACCCAATCCGTCATCACTTCAAAAGTCAGCCGACTTTTTCCTGTAAACATTTTTATGTTCATGGTACTTGTAGGCGGGCTGGTGGGTGGCTTCGCGTCCCTCTCGGGAACATTGGTAAAAGGAAAAAAAATGGCCAGGTATTAAAATTTGAAGGGAGCATTTCCCGATTTCCAAATTTCTAGCCTTATATTTGTGATTCGTTTTGCCAGGAGAGGTGGGTGAGAGGCTTAAACCAGCAGTTTGCTAAACTGTCGTACGGGTCAAACCGTACCGGGGGTTCGAATCCCCCCCCCTCCGCTTAACTTCGCTAAAGCTTCGTTTAGCAGGCTTGTATGTGGTTCGTTTTCGTTCTTAAAAGTGTTGGAAACCCATTCATTTAAATTGACTCTACCAATGATCTGGAAAGAAGGCTCTCTGAGCATAATGCGGGACTAAGCAGTCAACAAAGCATTATGCTCCATTTGTGATCGAATCTTACGTTGCTGTCAGTACTGAATCCAAGGCAAGAGAACTAGAAAAATATTTTAAAACTGGATATGGAAAGGCAGTTTTGAAGAAACGCATTCTAAGTGCTAGCAGCAATTCAAACGAAGTCATAGCATTGCCCCAGCGGAGGGGCGTAGTTTGAGGTCCGGTAGCTCAACTGGATAGAGCATCAGATTTCTAATCTGACGGTTCGGGGTTCGATTCCCTGCCGGATCACAAAAAATAATTGGAGGTAAAGAATCTTTTTATACCTTCGCGCCTCCAATAAAATTCTCGGGTGTAGCGCCCTCCTACGCTATGCTTTTCGGAGGACAAGTAGCCCGGTTTACCGGGCGAAGCTTCAGAGAGGTTCAAGTGCTTCCGATCCGAGATCGGAATTTGTAAAAAGGAGAGTTCATTTCGGGGTGTAGCGTAGCCCGGTATCGCGCTTGGTTTGGGACCAAGAGATCGTCAGTTCGAATCTGGCCACCCCGACATTTTTGATACTAAGCCCCTGATAATCAAGGGGCTTTTTTCATTTAATACCAAAGTTAGTACCAAAATACCCCACGCTTTCTTTCGGAATTCACTTGTCATCAAAGGAAGACCAGCACAAACTATTTCTGAATTCAGATTGCCCATCAAACTAAATTCCTGTTCGATCTTTTTTCATTGACCGTAAGTATATTCGCATATCGAAATAATAAACTTCAAGGTATCGGACAGTGATGAGCACCTAATGAATCAGGTAAAGGAAAGTTCCAGCATTCGTAAAATAGAAACTGCATTGAGGCACTATGCCTTTGGGGACATCGTTAAAGTAAGTAAAGGCGATAACGTTTTGGCAACCTTCATTCTTTGTAGCTGCTTCATTGAACAGATGGCAACATTTAGATACGGCAAAGAAGTTGGCGGTAAAGAGTTTAAGGATTTTGTTGAAGCCTACATGAAGTCATACGACCCTGTAAAGCTTCGAAATGACTTGAGGAATAAATTGGTTCATAATTACTCGTTAGGTGAGTCTTACACCTTGGTTCAAGGATATAAGGATCTACATCTCAAGCTAAATGAAAATACACTAATTATTAATCTTGAGAATTTCATTGATGATTTAGGATCGGCTCTTGATACCTTGATGAATGAATTCAAAACAAATCTCGAAATCAGGAACAACGCATTAAAGGCATTAAAGGATATTAATATTATCTCAGGGAGTGAGATTCAAATTACGATTGATTGAACACGGTCGGCATTTAAGTCCCGCCATGCAATCGCTGCACGGTCCATCGCGTAGAATGACTTATTTCTTATAGTAGTGTAACCCTTATTGAAGTAGTTCTCCGGTGGCTGCATCTTTAAAGCATCATGAACAACCAAGTTGATATAATTCCGGATCAAATCATTTTTTAAAAATAATTAGCATTTTGCTCTTCCAGTATTTTTTCAAAGATGGTTGTGATGAAATCGTTTTGATCTTCGCTAATTTCAAATACAGGATTGCCACCTACTTTACAGGATTGCCACCTACTTTAAATAAGGGTCAGTTTGCAGTATTTATTCTCCAGCAGCGCATTATACCAACCTTTAAAGTCGTCATTTAAAAAAATCTATCCCTTGCTGAACATTAAAGATGGGAAATTGTTATAAATTTGATGGTTTTATTTATATTTAGTCTAATTAGTTGATGGGATGGCAAAGGACAACCAAGTTTTAGAAGAGATCACATCTAAGGAATACGAACACGGCTGGTCCGTTGATCTTGAGGCGGATGAATCGCTTAAAGGCTTGACAGAAGATACCGTGCGATTCATATCAAATAAAAAAAGCGAACCCGATTGGCTGTTGGAATGGAGATTGAAAGCATTCCGGCAGTGGTTGAAAATGGTAGAGCCAAAATGGCCCAACGTAAAATATCCGAAAATTAATTATCAAGATATTATTTATTATTCTGCCCCAAAGCAGAAGGTAGCTCCCAATAGCCTTAACGAAGTTGATCCTGAATTGATCAAGACTTTTGAAAAGCTCGGCATCTCATTAACTGAACAAAAAAGATTAAGTGGCATCGCAGTGGATGCGGTGATTGATAGCGTTTCTGTCGCAACAACCTTTAAGGAAAAATTAGGAGAACTTGGCGTGATCTTTTGCTCATTTAGCGAAGCGGTGAGAGAACATCCCGAGTTGATCAAGAAATATTTGGGCAGTGTGGTGCCCATCAATGACAATTATTTTGCTGCACTCAATGCAGCTGTGTTTAGCGATGGTTCATTCTGCTACATTCCAAAAGGGGTCCGTTGCCCCATGGAGCTTTCTACTTACTTTAGGATCAATGCCGCCAACACCGGTCAATTCGAGCGCACGCTGATTGTTGCCGAAGAAGGTTCTTATGTGAGCTACCTCGAAGGCTGCACCGCACCCATGCGTGATGAAAATCAACTGCATGCGGCCGTAGTGGAACTTTACGCCATGAAGGATGCGCAGATCAAATACAGCACCGTGCAAAACTGGTACCCGGGCGACAAAGAAGGCAAAGGCGGCATCTACAATTTTGTGACCAAGCGCGGACTATGCGCTGGCGACCATTCCAAAATTTCGTGGACACAAGTGGAGACCGGATCGGCCATCACTTGGAAATATCCATCGTGCATTTTGAAAGGCGATTATTCCATGGGCGAATTTTATTCTATCGCGGTCACCAACAATTACCAGCAAGCCGACACCGGAACAAAGATGACCCACATCGGCAAGAACACACGGTCGCGCATTGTATCAAAAGGAATTTCGGCAGGTAAATCGCAAAACAGTTATCGGGGTCAGGTGCAGGTGATGAAGCGTGCTACCAATGCCAGGAATTTTTCGCAATGTGATTCGCTGTTAATGGGTGATCAATGCGGAGCGCATACGTTTCCTTATATCGATGTGGAAAACAACACGGCACGAATTGAACATGAAGCGACCACTTCAAAAATAGGTGAAGACCAGATTTTTTATTGCCTGCAGCGAGGCATTGATGAAGAAGCGGCCGTGGCCTTGATTGTGAATGGCTATGCAAAAGAAGTTTTAAACCAATTGCCGATGGAGTTTGCCGTGGAAGCACAAAAATTGTTGGCGTTGACACTGGAGGGGAGTGTGGGATAGGTTTGAAGTTATAGAAGATTGGAATTTGGCAATGATTTTAAATAGGGGAATTTATGAGGCGATTCAAAAAGGCTTCGCTAAATATTTTTCTTTAAGGAGAGGTGAGGTCGCAACTTTATAGGGCATTTGACAGAAAGAATACAATCCAAACAGGCGCCACTTTTATTACGTACTTATCCTATTCAAAATAAAAAGTTCGCGTTACAAGAAATCTGAATCTTCAGAACATCAACTTTAGACATTCAACTTTAAACTTTAAATTAAAACTCAACCGAATTAAAAAGATGTTAGTTATCAATAATCTTAAAGCTAAAATTAGTGAAAAGCAAATCCTCAACGGAATTGACCTAAAGGTAAATGCTGGCGAAGTTCATGCGATCATGGGGCCAAATGGATCTGGTAAAAGTACGCTGGCTTCGGTGCTTGCCGGACGTGAAGAGTATGAGGTGACGGAAGGTGAAGTTCAGTTTGAAGGCAAAAATTTGCTTGAACTTGAACCGAATGAACGTGCTTGCGAAGGAATCTTTCTTGCCTTTCAATACCCGGTAGAAATCCCAGGTGTGAGTACCGTAAATTTTATGAAGACCGCACTAAACAAAATACGTGAATACCGTGGACAATCTTCCTTGGATGCAGTAGCCTTTCTACAATTGATGAAAGAGAAAATGAAATTGGTGGAGATCGATCAAGCATTGTTGAGCCGATCATTGAACGAAGGTTTTTCAGGTGGTGAAAAAAAACGCAATGAAATTTTCCAACTGGCGATGCTCGAACCGAAACTGGCCATTTTGGATGAAACCGATTCCGGGCTGGATATTGATGCGCTTCGCATCGTGGCGAATGGCGTTAACAAGTTACGATCAAAAAACAACGCCACGATTGTGGTTACCCATTACCAACGTTTGCTCGAGCACATCGTGCCTGATTTTGTTCATGTTCTCTACAAAGGAAAAATAGTGAAGTCGGGCGGAAAAGAATTGGCCCACGAGCTTGAGGCAAAAGGGTATGATTGGATCAAGAATGAATTGGCTCTGGCTGATTGATGATTAATCAATTGGTCAATTTAAAATTTTAAAAATGAGTGATGGACTTTCATGACAAACTAATCGATTAATGGAAACTGTATTGGCCGAAAAGAATATTTTCGATAAAATTAAGTCTGGGTTTTCCTTGAATGGATTTACTACGGCCATTGAAACCCGGACACAGGCACTGGAAGAATTTCAAAAGTTAGGATTGCCCACAGGCAAATCAGAAGAATACCGCTTCACCCCCATCACCCGCGCACTGGAAAAGAATTTTGATTTTGAAAAACCTAATTCTATTAAATGTGAAATTACCTCCATTGAAGAATTTTTAATAGCAGGTCTGGAAGCCAATGTTATCGTTTTTATCAATGGATCGTATTCAAAAGAATTCTCTAAAATTCTTAGCCCCGAAAAAGAAATAAAAATCGCGGACCTCAAATCATCAATCAAAAGTAAAGAAGTTCCTTATTTTGAAAAGCATCTGAAAATTTCTTTAGACCCATTTACTGCATTGAATTCCGCCTTTTGGCAAGATGGGGTTTTTATACACGTTCCTTCGCAAACAAAAGTAGAGAAACCCGTTGTGATCCTTCACATCAATGATGCAGCGTCAAGCCAATCGATCAGCCACACCCGATTATTAGCGGTGCTGGAAGAGGGAAGTGAATTAACTTTGATTGAACGCTCAGTCTCCATTGGCGACCATGCAATCTTCCAAACATTTGCCGAAGAAATTGTGATCAATGACAACGCCTCCCTTGACTATGTCAAAATCCAAAATGACGAGGGGAAACTTCATCAGGTTGCCAATACCATGATCCATCAAGCTGACCATAGCAAGCTGAATACTTTCACGTTGACAATGAATGGATCATTGATCCGCAATAATTTCCATATTGCCATTGATGGTGAGAAGTGCGAATCGCATTTTTATGGGCTGTACTTATTGAACGGAAATACGATTGCCGACAATCATACAGTGGTTGATCATCTCCGGCCCAATTCGTTCAGCAATGAACTATACAAAGGCGTGATGGACAACAACTCGAAAGGAGTTTTCAATGGGAAAATTTTTGTACGGCCGCACGCCCAGAAGACAAACGCCTTCCAATCGAACAGAAACATTCTCTTAACGGATACCGCCACTATTAACACCAAACCCCAACTTGAAATTTGGGCTGACGATGTAAAGTGCTCGCACGGATGCACGACCGGTCAATTGGACGAAGAGGCACTTTTTTACCTCCGGTCACGAGGCATCCCCATAGAAGAGGCAAAGGCCATGCTCTTATATGCCTTTACCGTTGAAACATTGGCACCCATTAAAAACATTGTGCTCAAGAATTACTTGGATACCTTGATTTCAAAACGCTTAAGCAAATTTTGAAAAACCAATGACAGCCACCACGGCAATTGATATTGAAAAAATCAGGGCGAAGTTTCCAATCCTTCACCAAAAAGTGAACGGCAAGGCCCTCATTTATTTTGACAATGCAGCCACCAACCAAAAGCCACAACAGGTGATTGATGCGCTCACAAATTACTATCAAGGTTATAATGCTAACATCCACCGAGGCATCCATACGCTGGCTGAAAAAGCAACAAAGGCTTTTGAAGCCACCCGCCATTCGATGCGGCAATTTATTAACGCACAGCATGTCGAAGAAATCATTTTCACAAGAGGGGTTACGGAAAGCATCAACTTAGTCGCCTCAAGTTACGGTAGAGCTTTCCTCAACGAAGGGGATGAAGTTATCATTTCAGGCTTGGAGCATCATTCGAACATTGTGCCATGGCAGATCATCTGTTCGGAAAAAAAATCCAATTTAAAAGTTATTCCGGTTACCGAGATTGGTGAAATTGACTTAGTGGTGTTTCAAAAACTTTTAACCCCCAAAACCAAAATCGTTGCGGTCAATCACGCTTCCAATAGTTTGGGCACAATCAACCCGATTAGGAAAATGATCGAGTGGGCCCACGAGGTGGGCGCTGTGGTGCTGATTGATGGGGCACAAGCTGCAGCTCATTTGAAAATTGATGTTCAAAGCCTGGATTGTGATTTTTATTGCATCTCTTCTCACAAAATGTACGGCCCAACCGGAGCAGGTATTCTTTATGGAAAGAAAGCCATTTTAGAAAAAATGCCGCCCTACATGGGTGGCGGGGAAATGATCAAAGAAGTAACTTTTGCAAAAACAACTTACAATGATCTTCCCTATAAATTTGAAGCGGGCACCCCGAACATCGCTGATGTTGTTACGCTGAATGAAGCAATGAATTTTATCAACACCCTGGGCAAGGACCAAATTGCTGAGCATGAAAATGAGCTGCTCGCTCACGCTGTGGAGAGGCTCTCTGTAATCCCAAGAGTAAAATTGATCGGCACAGCCGAAGAAAAAGTAGCCGTGCAATCCTTTGTTGTTGAAGGCATTCACCCTTTCGATATTGGCCAGATGCTTGATGCGAGAGGAATTGCAGTAAGGACTGGGCATCACTGCACGCAGCCACTGATGGAACAACTGGGGATTGAAGGAACTGTGCGGGCATCGTTTTCTATTTACAATACGAAGGCGGAGATTGATGAATTGGGAGAAAGCTTGAAAAGGATTATCAATTTTCTGAATCCATGACCACCCAAGCAATCCAGGATGAAATCGTCCAAGAATTTTCGCTTCTCGATGGCGATATGGAAATGACGATTTTTTACATGATGGAGCTGGGGCAAAAACTTTCGGCCATGGATGAATCGGAAAAAACTGAAGAAAATATTGTCAAAGGTTGTCAATCGAAAGTATGGCTTACGGCTAAAATGAATGATGGCAAAATATTTTTTTCCGGTGACAGCAACACGGCCATCACCAAAGGATTGGTAAGTTTGCTGATCCGTATTTTCAACGGACAAACCCCAGGAACTATTCTAAGCGCAAATTTGTATTTCGTGCAGAAAATTGGAATGGACCGGTTCATTGGCACGCAACGATCCAATGGTTTTGCCGCAATGATCAAACAAATGAAGTTATTTGCCTTTGCTTTTAAAACGCAACTCGAAAAAGCATGAACGAATCAACCGATACCAAACCAGTGCCTGAAGTTGTAGAAATAAACCTTCGCGACAAAGTACTGGCTGCCCTCAAAACAGTTTATGATCCGGAAATCCCCGTAGATATTTATGAACTTGGATTGATTTATGAAATCAATGTATTCCCCATCAACAATATTTTTATTTTGATGACGCTCACTTCGCCTTCATGCCCATCAGCAGAAGCGATTCCAAGTGAAGTGGAACAAAAATTAAAAGCTATTGAAGGGGTCAATGAAGTGAAAGTAGAACTAACCTTCGATCCACCGTATTCGCAAGATATGATGAGCGAAGCTGCTAAGCTGGAACTGGGTTTTATGTGACCAAAAAATCGACACAACAAATTCAATATTCAGAATTTCAAAATTGAATTTGTGTGAACTAAAATTTTAAACAATTGGTTAACAGAATAGTCGTAATTTTAAACTTTGAATTTCAAATCTTGACTTAATAAATTTTAAATTTTTTAATATGTACCCCGAACAGTTAGTAGCCCCCATGCGCAACGACCTTACCGTTGCAGGCTTTAAGGAATTAAAATCAGCCATCGATGTTGACCACGAATTAAAAGATCAGAAAGGAACTAATCTCTTGGTCATCAATTCAGTTTGTGGCTGTGCGGCAGGTGCGGCCCGACCCGGCATCAAATGGGCATTGGAGCATTCCACAAAAAAACCCGGCAAATTAACTACCGTGTTTGCCGGTGTTGACAAGGAGGCTGTGGCCAAGGCACGCGAATACACGCTTCCGTATCCGCCCTCATCGCCCGCCATTGCCTTGTTCAAAGATGGTGAGTTGGTTCACTTCGTGGAGCGTCACCACATTGAAGGCCGCAATGCACAAATGATTGGACAACACTTGGTCGAAGTGTTCGATGAGTTTTGCTAAAACGAGGGTGGCATTGTCACCCACGTTGCACATCTGATTCGAACTTCTTTATAATTGCTTATACAAAGCCGTTTCTCCAACGGCTTTTTTCTGTTTCCGCCAGCCTTTAGTTTATTTCCTACTAAAACCTTTCTGCGCTCGCTTGCAGGGCTTTACTCAATAAGTTTCATCGAACAAAAACTGAAACCTGTTCGAATGATGGACACAAAACCGACTGATTACCGCCTAATGGCAAAAAACTTTAAATTTTTTATTTTTGAGATGTGGGGGAATCCCTCTCCGCGCTTGGCGCACGGCATAATCACCACTATCGGAATACAAAATACAACGATGCACAAATACAGACGGATAGGATGAAGGAGCGAACGATTGTCGTTCCGAGTTTTCCCGTCTCGTACATCATGCTGGTGATAAAAATAGAAAGCGACAAGGGAGCCCAGATATAGATAAAATGAATTTTACGGATGAGCCCAACCACCACATCCGTAAAAGAAACCCCCATGATCAACCGCACACAGAAAATAAAAAACACGATAAAAAATGTAAGCTGGAAGCGCTGCCTATTGTTCATAGCGGCAGCCAAATAATAGACGCCAACTCCCGATAGCAGGATCAAAAAATAATCACCGCCTGCAACCTGTCGAAACAAATGTTTGAGTGAGTCCATCGGATTAAAATTATAGCAACGCGGGTTAAAATTCCAATAAATTTTTTGTCAATCGACCAGCTCCTATGATCGACCCTGCGACCACCAATAATATAAAGAGGTCGCCCGTCTTAGCAAATGATATCTTTCTTCTCGGGTGGGCGGCCACCCCGCTTACCTGCGTATTTAATAAATAGATATCGAGAATTATCCGTGGCTTGGCGAGAAACTCCCTTTGGACCATCGACAAGGTCATGGAGCCCTTCGCAGCAAAACCCTCTGCGTCCATTCCTTTTTGGCGGGCTAAATAAATGGCCCGTTCCAAATGAAAATATTGAGAAACAATAAGGATCGTCTCATTTCCCTGAAGCTGCTGCCGCATTCGGATGATGCTGTCGAAAGTTCTGAATCCATCAAAATCTTCAGATATCAATTTGGCTTTTACGCCCGCCTTGACCAAATCCCTTTTCATATCCTCGGGTTCGTTGTAGGCACCGTGGCGATCGCCAGAGATCAAGATCGACTTCACGCGTCCGCTCTTATAGAGTTCCACTACCGAAGCTATCCGCGCTTTGTAATATAAATTTTCATATTGCTTCTTGCCAAGCGGGTCAATAAATTTTGACGTGCCCAAGAGTAATATATGGTATTTTGTTTTTGGTAGCTCCTCCAACGAGGAATAGATGGAGGGTGTGGTGACTGAATGGGTTAGTATAAGGCAAAATAAACCAGTCTCAAAAAAAAACAATACCAGATTAGCGAAATTCCTAAAAGCCCATATCGCCCCTTCAGAATAAAAACCTCTTTTTCCATTGGGCAAATATTTCTTTAATGCCCGGTCATTCATGGAATAAATAATTACCGAAAAAGAAAATAGGGTGGTTAAGAGTAAAAAATTCCAATCATCACAAAAACGAAATAGAGAAGTGATACTTCCCCTAACTTGGTGAAGGGTGTCCAATGCTCCGTTCAGCCGTTGCGGTAGAATAAATAAAAAAACGATAACGACACCCGTTATCACCCACAGACTGATGACAAACAAAAACCGTATAGCCGCAGGAGCCGTTTCGTTGGTTGTCTCCTTCATTGTTTATTGAGATGGTAAGCACGCCCTAAAGCAAAGCGTGCCGCAACTATTTTTTATTGGAGTCAGTACCCGAGGTTGCCGTAGCCGAATAACTCTTATTCTCTTCCAGCCAGTCGGTGATCCCTTTGACGACACACATCGCTACCTCATAACACCTTTTGGGAACCATTATCTTTCCATACATCGGATGTTCAAAGGAATAGTCGCGCTTAGAAAGTTGACCCGCTTCCTTTTCATTGTCTTGCAAGAGCGCTTCAAGATAGACCAAAGGGCCCCGGATCGTGCGGGTCATAGCGAGGTTGCGGCAGTAAACGCCTTCATACTCGGTGACAGAACAGTATTGCTCATCCAAAACGTGCTGATCGTTTTGCACGGGCGGTATCCCGATGAGGTTCTCCTGATTGAGGATCAGGTGTGCCAACCGCATCGATTTATCCATATCAGAGGACATTAAAAGCCGAAGGAAGTCAAGCTTTTCAGCGTATCTCTTTAGTTCATAACTATTGAACGCACCTGGCACAAAAGCCATCGAATAATTATTTTGAACAGGTTTTAGAAATCCGGTTGCGTCCCTTTTTCCACCTTCCGCGGCATTGTAGTGAATAATGATAGTAACAGTAGGGTTAGCTTGGTTGATCAAGTCAATCCTTTTGCGGAACTCCACAAAACGATAAAAGGTATTAAAGATGGCATTGGAGTCAGACCGCAGGTAGCTTTCATAATTCGCTTTGGTTACGTCACCATCCGAATAGGCCCGCTGCAAATCGGATTTATAGTCTTTGATATACCATTGATGAAAAGTCTTGCCCAGTGAATTTTCAGCCATCCCTTTCGTAAGAAAAGCTTTGGCTCCCAATTTTTCCAACTCCGCCTTCACAATAGCTGCCGTGATATCGGTTAGGTTGGCTTCATAGAAGCTTACATCGGTGCTTAACCCAATATCTGCCCCGTGCATTTTCACATACTTATCTTCGCGGACGGCCTGGTCAAAGTTTTTTGCAAAATGGCCGGGGTCAATGGCGACCAAGACTTCCGACATTTCAGTTGGTATGGGATGGTACTCACCGCCTTGTTTGATGAGGCCGCCACTCAGGTCTTTCAAGTTCTTGTTCATGCCGCTATACAAATCCTGATGATTCCCTGTCTCAAGCCTTCTCACCAATTGAGGTACCTGTGGCCAGCTGATGGTGAATTCGTTAATGCCTTTTTCATCGTAGAGTTCGAGGGTATATTGTTTGAATTTTACGCGCTGCGCTTTTAATATCCCTCCTTTGTCAAGATAAGTCAGGTTATGCTTCGCCAATCCCTGATAATCATTGTAGTTGAGTATCTTTTGTGCGCCAAGGGAGTTAGCCACAAGAACCAAAATGGCGAGCCAGAGTATTTTCATAAGGAAATATTGTGTTGAGTTGTTTAAAAGTTTAAAAAATTGATCTATAAATTTATAAAAAATCCGAATCGAAGCTAAATTTAATAGAAAGAATCCTGAAGTGCCTCAACGAAATTGCCATTCCATGACTCCGAAAGAAATACAACGCTACAGCCGACAGATTTTATTGCCCGACCTCGGGTTAGAAGGCCAGCAAAAACTGAAAGATGGAAGTGTTTTGGTGATTGGTGCGGGCGGGCTTGGCGCTCCTGCTCTTTATTATTTGACCGCGGCCGGAATTGGCCGCATCGGCATGGTTGATTTTGATACGGTGGACGAAAGTAATTTACAACGACAAATATTGTATGGTTCTGGAGATGTTGGTAAACCTAAAACAGAAAAAGCGAAAGCGCGTTTAGAAGGCCTTAATCCCTATGTAAAATTTGAAGCATATCACTCCATTTTAAATGCCGAAAATGCCTTAAGCATCTTGGCGAATTACGATGTAGTTATTGATGGCTCCGATAATTTGCCCACGCGCTATTTGGTAAACGATGCGTGTGTGCTGCTTGAGAAGACGTTGATCTATGGCGCCATTTTTCAATTTGAAGGACAAGTAAGTGTTTTCAACGAATTGCTGGAAGATGGAAGCCGTGGACCAAATTACCGCGATCTGTTTCCCATCCCGCCTCCTCCGGAAATGGTGCCGTCCTGCAGCGTGGGGGGCGTGCTAGGCGTTTTGCCGGGCATCATTGGCTCCATGCAGGCTAATGAGACTATCAAAGTTTTGGCTGGTATGGGGAAAACCCTCAGCGGAAGGCTTTTGCTTTTTGACAGCCTTGATTTCACCGTACATTTTATTCATATAAAATGCAACCCGGATAATCCGGTATCGGGCAAGAGCCCAACCATTCGCACATTGATTGATTATGAAGAATTTTGTAATCCAGCTGCTCACCAAACCCAAACCATAAAAGAGATCAGCGCGATGGAAGTAAAAAAAATGTTAGACGATGAGATGAACATTCAACTCATTGATGTTCGCGAGCCGCTGGAGTATGAGCTGGTCAATATTGGCGGGTTGAATATTCCCTTAAAAAATATCGAAGAAAAAATAGCGGTGATCGCTCGCGGCATTCCGGTTATCGTTCATTGCAAAAGTGGTGCGCGAAGTACTTTAGCCATCGAGAAACTCCAACGGCTTGGGTTTACTAATTTATTAAATTTAACGGGAGGCATTTTGCGCTGGATTGATGAGGTAGATACCCGATTGATGAAGTATTAATTGCGATGCCGTTATTAATTACACGTGATGACGTCAAGTCAGTTTTATACGGGCTTACTCATTGGATGGCAAAGAAAATAAAAGGCAGTTAACCGTTGACAAATTTTGGGAAACAACCATCCAATTTTTCCAGTTATTCTCGGAAAGGTAAAGATTGCCGTTGTTAGAACCAAAAGCCATCCTTGATCCTTGCTTGGTAAAAGCATGCCGTAATACCAAATCAAATGAACGCAAGTCAGGAGGTTTAACAAATGCAGACGTCCAGGTTTTCCCACCATTGCTCGTTTTGCAAACCATCAACTTCAACTCAATAGGAATTCGTATTTCATCACTTTGTGCCGGAATGACCCAAGCTGTTTCGGAATCCTTCTCGTCAATGGCAAGCGCAAATCCATAATGAGGAAATCCATGTTCCCCGCTCACAATTTTCCAATTCTCCCCACCATTCTCAGTTCGAAAAATCCCGCAATGGTTTTGTTGCCAAATCACACTGGGGTTGGCCTTACAGAGCAACATCCGATGAGGATCGTGGCCAATTTCGGCATCAGGTTTGGGTAGGTAGGCAGCAACAAGCCCTTTGTTTTTTGCCTGCCAGCTTGCTCCTCCATCTTTGGTTTCGAAAACTCCAGCGCAACTCACCGCGATGTAAACATGATTGCTGTCCCTCGGGTCAACTTCAATTGAATGAATGAACGGAAAATCTTTTCCAGCACCAAACCATTGTTGGCTGTTCAGGCGACTGGGGTGATTCCAAAGGCTTTCAACTAAATTCCACAACTTCCCATTGTTGAAGCTAAAAAAAAGTCCACCGGGTTCAGTTCCCAACCAAAGGCAATTCGGTTTGTTGGCACCTGCATGCTGCATGACCCAAAGTCTTTTTAACGATGCCTGATGGCCAGACCTATAGAAATAATTTTTATAACTAGGCACACTGGTTTCTTCCCACGTCTTTCCTTCGTCTGAGGAGAAATGCAATTTTTCGCCCCAATGCCGGTGAGAAATACCTGCCCACCACATTCCACTGCGCTCATCTATAAATAATAACGAAACCGAAAGCCCCTCGAATTGGACATCAGAAATATTCCACAGCCCCTTACCTTCGCGTAAAATAACCAGTCCTTTGAAAGTTCCGACAAGAAGTTTATAAGGCATTTATTCGGTATTCAATATTCAGTGTTTACCCTCCCGACAGTGCCTGAAAAATCAGGAGTTCATCGCTATGATTAACCTTATCCTTTAAGGTCTGGCGGTCGCTGATCAAATCTCCTTTTATGAAAATATTGAGATGGGTTCGCAAGCTGCCATGGTCGTCCACAAGGTAACTTGAAATACCTGGGTGTATTTTTTCTGCGTTAAATAAAATTTCTTTAACGGTGCTCCCCTCTATCTCTATATCTGTTAACAGTGGGAAAAATCGCTTAAGCGCTGAAGTAAATTTTACCTTAGCCATGTGCGTAGTCAACTGAATGCCAATAAAAAATCAAAATCTTGAAAAAATCATTTTAAAAATTAAATTTAAACAAATGAAAAGAAATTTTACGAGATAAATTATTCACTTGCCCAAGATTATGAACGTCATTGCGAGTACCTGCCATGGATTTGTGTGGTTGCGCGAAGCCCGTCCGACCTTTAAGGGTGGCAATTCTTGTTTGGTCGTTTCGCCCAACTCCCTTTCACTGAAACTCGCGATGACTTCAAATTATTAGTTTTACGTAACATCAGTTATTTATAGATCAACTAAATTTACTGAAGAATGAGAGAGCTTCTTGAACAAATCAATACATGGTCGGCCCAGCACAAACAAATGGCATTGGCGCGGGTAATCCAAACGTGGGGCTCTTCTCCTCGTCCGGTCGGGTCGTCCATGCTTATTTCTGAAGATCTGGAAATGGCCGGGTCGGTAAGTGGGGGCTGTGTGGAGGGGGCTGTGCTCAAAGAGGCAAAAACAATTATGGGTGGCACTACCGGCAAGCGACTCTCCTATGGTGTCAGCGATGATGATGCGTGGGCGGTAGGCCTAAGCTGCGGAGGGAAAATTCAAGTCTATCTTCAACCATGGTTTGATGTAACCCAGAAGGAAGTTGCTAAAGACCTTCTCCGATGCCTGAATGAGAATAAAAATAGTATCCTGGTTTCTACTATCGTTGACGGTGCAACAAAAAATACGTTAATCTTACCGAACGGAAATAATTCCGGAAATGAATTGCCCCATGAAGTAATACAAAATTCCCTTGAAGCCTTTGAAAAACGTAGGCATCAAAATTTAACCATTGGTGAGATCGAATATTTTATCCATGTATTCCCACAACGTAGTCAAATGATTATCATCGGAGCAGCCCACATCACAGCCGATTTGATAAACCTTGCCCATGAATTTGATTTTGAAACGATCGTGATCGATCCGCGTAGCACATTCGCCAAAAACACTGCGTTCAGCACCAGGCCAGATCAACTATTTGAAAAATATCCCTCCGAGGTATTATGCGATTTTGAATTAGGGGTCAATAGCTACGCCATTGTTTTATCGCACGACCCAAAAATTGATGACGATGCCCTGCAAATTTTACTGCGAAAGAGGGTAGCCTACATTGGTGCCCTGGGCAGCAAGAAAAACCACGAGAAGCGCACCAACCGGCTTTTGGAAAAAGGATTCACGGCCGAAGAAATTTCGCGCATTGATGCCCCCATTGGATTAGACATTAACGCAAAAGGTGCGAAGGAAATTGCTTTCAGCATTATGGGTGCGGTGATCAAAGCAAAGAATAATTACCATTAAATTTTTTTCAATGAAAAAAAAGCAAATTCGTGTGCGCTGCTGGGTTGATATCGGAGGTGTGAAACATTTTGGCCCAGGCCCTGCCGAGCTATTTGAACTAATTGATGAGTCAGGCTCAATTTCAAAAGCTGCAAAAGCGATGGGCATTTCGTACAAAAAAGCATGGGCATTGATTGAGAAAATGAACACCCGAGGGCAAAAGCCTTATGTGATCGCTCGCCAAGGTGGAAAAAAAGGTGGTGGCACCGAGCTCACCGCTGTCGGCAAAAAGGTAATGGAGTCTTTCAAGAAATTAAATTCCAAAATACAGTCTGTTGTGGAACGTGAAACCGAACTTCTAAAGTGGGTTTGATTTCAATCGGATTTAATGCCATTATCCCTTTTATTGATGGGCAACTCCGGGATTAGAATCGGATGGATATTAAATTATTTTTTTCTTTTTGAACCGTTCGATTTTATTTACTTATTTCGTTATGTATTGATAGACATATCGAAAAATCCGGTTCATGAAAAATCTCCATTTATTCTGCTTATTGGTTTTAAGTTGTGGCAACGCCCTTTCTCAAACCAAGATAGAAACCAATGAATCTTACCCAAAAGTGGTAGGCTATTTTAGTTTTATCCTACCTGTGGTGGCAATCAATAAGAGCAAGACTACTTACGATTTCTCAAACAATTTTGATTCTTTCGCTATTGGTTTTCCAGTGGGCATAAATATTTTGTACAGTAATAAATTAGGGTTCAGTTTTGAAGTCACCCCTACAGTAAAGGCCACCCCTGCTGGCATAAAAACGAGTAATTTATTATTTGATCCGGGACCTATGTTCAGGCTCAAGCGCGGTTTTGCTTTCATCCCACGGCTTGCTTTTGAAACTGCAGGCAGGTATGGAATTACACCTGTACTCACCAAGGTTTTGCAAGGCAATACGTTTAATTATTTCGTCTCGGTTTCAGTCCCAGTTCGATACGGTAATGCCGAACTCCCTTCAGTAGGGGGAAACCTCCAGATCGGAATAATATTTAAATAGCTGACGTAATGCAAGGCTCAAAATTTAAATTATATCCCATGGCGTTATATAAATCACAAGAATAAGCCTCGGACGACTTTAAATGCGTTTTGCCCTATACCCTTCTTTCAAAAGTGCTTGCACTACCTTGTCTCGAAGATCGCCTTGTAAAATAATCTCTCCGCCCTTGGATGATCCGCCCACACCGCACTTTGTTTTCAATACTTTTGAAAGTATCTCAAGATCACTACCACGCCCTACAAAGCCGGTAACCAAGGTAACCTGTTTGCCTGCTCTTCCATTCTTGTCGAGTTGAGCTCTCAGGTTTTGTTGTTGTGGAGGTAGTGTGGCTTGCTCCTTTTGATCTGCTAATTCATATTCAAAATTTTCGCGGGTAGAGTAAACAATACCCGCACGATTCTTCCAATCATTTTTCTTTGCCATCGCTTTTAAAATTTATGGATTTGAAGGAACACCAAAGTCAGCAAAAACAAGATAAAATTAACCACGCCCATATTGAACCTGAACTCCACCCCTTTCCAATAAAATGTGCCAACCAGCGAAGTAAGCAATAAAAGAACCGGCCAAAAAATAAAATTTCCATAAATGGATATTTGTACCGGAGCTTTGTAATGGGTGCGTTCATCTTCCAATGCCAATGGAATTGAAAGCCAAGCAGAAAGGTAAATGCTTATTTCATCAGCCTTCCTCAGGTTTCGGGCCGCTTCGCGCGACACGCTTACGGATTTGCCTCCGCGCAATTCAAGTTTGAATGCCGATCCACGATCGGTTGGGTTTTCCGCCAGCACTTCCGTTAATGCTTTCACGGGTGGAAGGGAGTAATCTGCGATAAGAACAAACGAAAATAAAAGTGTCAAACGCGAAACCATCAAAGCATATTTCAGATGGGTGGCCATCATCGCCAAGGCATCCTCACGGTGCGTTGGCTTACGGTGAGCCGTGGCTTGTGGCCGAGGCCGATAGCGTGGGTCGCGGTGTTTTGAAGGCGCGGCCTTAGCTTCCGCTTCACCCCCGCCAAGCATCTGGTCATAAATCAATTTGCGCACCGGATCGCCCAGCACTTCGTACGCTTCGTTCACTTCCTTAAAGATTGACTCCGCTTGTGGTAATGGGTTTTTATCCGGATGAAATTGAAGCGCCAGCCTGCGGTAAGCCTGCTTAATGTCGGCCTCGCTGGCATAGGTATTCAGGCTCAATATGAAATAATAATTTTTCAAATTGTTGGAAACACAAAACTAAAAAATAAAGCCCCGACATGCAGGGCTTCAGAAGCATATTCATAAAAAAATCAATGCTTTACCACAAAAGTGAGCACCGGTCGTTTTGAATGCCCCACCACATCCTCGGCAATGCTTCCGGCCATGACGTGGGCGAAACCTGTGCGCCCGTGGGTCGCCATTGCAATCAAATCGGCATTGATGCTATCGGCAAAGTAAATAATCCCTTCCTCCTCTGAAAGATCGTTATACACATTGATTGTATAATTTTTGAGTCCTAATTTTTTCGCAAAATTGAACATGGCGTCTTTCACAATTCGATCACGTTGAAAATCGGCAGGCGTGTTGATGCGCACCAAATGAATGGTGGAATTATAAATCTGCTGGGTTCGTTTTACCATCCGCGAAAAGACCTCTTCATTGGAAGATAACGCTGTTGCGTAAACAATATTTTTAAAATCGGTGGTAGCCGGTTTTTTCTGTACGGTAAGCACAGGACAGCGTGAGTGCCTCACTATTTTCTCCGTGTTCGTGCCAATAGCCATTTCTGCAATCTTCGTGAAGCCTTTAGTGCCCATCACTACCAAGTCAACTTTGTGCTCAGTGATAATTGTGCTGATCCCATGAAAGGGGTTGCCCACACGCAGCTCGCCTGTAATCTTTACAGCATCGTACTTAGGATCCTTTACCAATTTCTCCAATTGTACTTTGGCTTTCTTTAAAAGCTCGAAAGTAAATATCCGGTCTTCCCAATCGGCCTTATGCCATTCTCCTGAAATCCGGTAGGATTCGGGGGTGGCCTCTTCTACCACGTTCAATGCAATCAACTCAGCACCATCTTTCTTGGCAATGTCATACGCTACATCAAAAGCAATGTTGGACGTTTTGGAGTAATCAACTGGGATCAAAATCTTTTTCATGGGTATTATTTTTTTGTTTAATAAATAATTTTTAATTTTTTAGTTGAACACAGCAGTGCGTCTTATTTTAGAATGAAGGTAATAATTTTCCTTGAACAGAAACAGAATAATTCCTCCCTTTTTGCATGATAAAAGTCACCCCTTTCAACCTGCCTATTGACAGCCTTGCGTTCACATAGGCCAAATTATCTCCCCAAAAAGTTTGGCTTCCTCTTTTGTAGAAAAGCGGCTACTCCTTCTTGATGGTCGTGGGTGCCTCCTGCTACTTCTTGCAAGTAGGCTTCGTATTCAAGCATCTCTTCCAATGTGGAAGTACCGGATTTGTTCAGCATTTTTTTTATTAAGCCAACTGCCTTTGTCGGTGCCTGGGCAAAATGATCGGTGTAGCCACTCACCGCAGCATCCAATTCATCGGCTTTCACGGTCCTATTTACCAACCCCAAATTGTATGCTTCGCGTGCTGAAACTTTTTTGCCCATGCTGCATAACTCAAACGCATTGGCCATGCCCACCAGGCGTGGAAGAAAATAGGACGAGCCCGAGTCGGGTACGAGGCCGATATTGATAAATACTTCAATGAGAGAGGCCTCTTCCGAAGCAACAATAATATCACAAGCAAGTGCAATTGAGCATCCTGCGCCTGCGGCAACTCCATTTAACCTACACACAATCGGTTTGGGCAAATGGCGCATGGCGAGGATAAGTGGATTGTACCTTTTGCCTAATGATTCGAGAAAAGATTGCTTACGCTGTGTTGATCTATCCTTTAAATCCTGACCTGAGCAAAATGCTTTTCCCGCGCCTGTTAGCACCACAACGCGAACGGCCTGGTCTCTCGCCACCGTTTTGAATGCATCTTGCAATTCGAACGTGAGCTCGTCATTCAACGCATTGTACACTTCGGGCCTGTTTAACGTGATGGTGGAAATTCCTTCGTTGGTTTCAAATTTCAAAAATCGATAAGGCATTGTATTTTTGGTTTTTATTCGTGAAAAACTATTTACCTGCTTAGGACTTTCAATCTTTTAAAGTCATTCACAGACTTAAGGATTGAGGATAACTAATGAATGGTGTTTTTGTCAATCGTAAGGGCACGAACCATTGCCGGGCTCACTGAATCGGAATAGGCACCATAGGCATCGACAAGAATGCCTTTTACACCCGCGCTTGATTGGATGGCGAACAAAACAGCACTATCGTCAGGATTATTGGCACCTTCAAACCGGTAAATTTCATCCACATGAAATTCAGTTGGAGTAAGTGTCAAGTTCATTGGAGGGCACTCCATCCACTCGGGATGCAAATTAGAGTCTTGTTGGTAGCCACGGTTTTTTAAATCGAGAATGGCTTCGGTAAGGGTGTCGAAATTTTTCATGGGCAGAACTTTCCCGAAGTTAAAAGAATTATAAGCGGAAATAAAAGGCTATTTTAGAGCGTTGATAAAAATAGGATGCGCCTAATAACATTGATAATCCTTATTCTTGGGGTAGTCTCGTGCAGCTCGCGGAGTGGCACCAAAGTACTACGGCCAAAGTATCATAAAGTGTGGGCAAAAGGGAATAAATATTTGATCGATATACCCGTAGGGACGCGCCACCTTCATTTGTTTGAACGAAGAAGGACGAAGACAGTAACTATGAAATAAGGAGTCACCCTTCAGGCAGCGTTGCACCACCCTTTTGAGCAAGTTTACTGTAGCCCCTTTAGCGTGAGCTCTAAATTTTTTCTGAAAAATATTTTCAATGCCGACAATTGGTGGAGATGGGCGGTCAACACCGAGCCATAAAAAACAGAAATCAAAATCTGCGTAATATCCCTGGTAGAAGAATTTTTTGTGATCTCCTTTTTAAAAATGGCCTCCAAAGAAAATTTCTCAAACATCTGGTCAACCGACTGAACCTCGATAGCTTGGACATTTTCTACATCAGGAAACAGCAATTTCTTTTCTTCTGCCTTTACCGGAAACGGACGCAGGGTTCGTCTCAAGTCAGCCAAGTAAGCGAACAGGCTCATGATAATCCCCGGGTGTGTTTCCGTGTCTTCACTCAACTTGTCGAAAAGGAAAATAATACCCGACCAGCCTTCTTTGGGTTTGTCGCGCAGCTCTACCGCTCGCCTCAGGCACCATAGCCTAAAATAGTACAACAGGATGTCTTCCTTCTGGGGAAAATAGTTGAACAATGTTACTTTGGAGATTTTCACCTTGGCACAAATCTCATCGACATGCAAATCGTCAAATGATTTTTTCCCGATCAATTTCAGGGTGGAATCGAGTATGGCTAATTTCAGTTTTGCTGCTTTTTCTTTTCGTAATCCCATGGCATCGGTTGCGGGTCAGCCTGACAATAGGCCAATCAAATTTGTCATTAAAGCTACTTTTGTTCAATGGGAAATAATACATTTAGCATCTAAA
>JAYVMP010000144.1:0-23626 GCA_043758895.1 Bacteroidota bacterium | reverse complement strand
AAAATTTCCTGATGGATGTCCAATTTTATGAATCTCGTTTGATATTGGGTGTGTGTCTTTAACATTTACCATTAAAATCTAAAACCCAATGGAAGAATTCGCATTAATTATGAGGCATGAGGACGGCAAAAAAACCGCCTCACCAGAACAGATCCAAGCTTGGATGAAACAAACAATGGATTGGATCGGAGGTATAGCAGCCCAAAACAAATTTGTGAGTGGCACCGGGTTGCCATTTGATGATGCCCGCGTGGTAAGGCCCAAAGGAATTGTGACCAATGGGCCGTTTGGAGAAATCAAAGAAACGATCGGTGGATTTATTGTCGTTAAGGCAAATTCAGTGGATGAAGCAGTCGAATTTGCAAAGGGTTGCCCCGTTTTGCAAGGTGAGGGAAACAGTATGGAGGTAAGGAAAATTGCAAAGGGAGACGATGCCCATTAACAATTAATTTACGAAGTCTTTCACCTTCATGCGGAACGCCTTTGCTATAATGCACCACGAGTTAATACCCCATTTATTCAGGACTGAATTCAGGAAAATAACTTCAGTTCTTTGCAGGCACTTTGGTATTGAACACATTGCAACCGCAGAGGATATTGCCAGCGATACCTTCTTGTTGGCCTTTGAAACATGGACATTTAACGGAGTTCCGCCAAATCCAAAGGCCTGGCTTTATTCGGTCGCAAAAAATAAAACCAAGAACCACATCCAACGCAACCATATCTTTCGGGAAAAAATTGCTGGCCGACTCAACTATGCCGAATCTGAAATTCAAGAAATTGAAATCGATTGGTCAGACCAAAATAGTACAGATAGTCAATTGCAAATGCTATTTGCCCTTTGCCATCCATCCATTTCCACCGAAGCTCAAATAGGGTTATCGCTTCGCATCCTTTGCGGGTTTGGTGTTGATGAAATCGCAAATGCTTTCCTCACAAACAAAGAAGCCATCAACAAGCGGCTATTCAGGGCCAAAGAAAAATTACGACTTGAAAAAGTGAAAACCGAGATTCCCGCAATTGCTGAAATAAACAAACGACTGGAAGCTGTATTGACAACTTTGTACTTGCTCTTCAATGAAGGCTACTATTCAGAAAGTAAGGATGTGGTAATGCGTGAAGACCTTTGTTTGGAGGCCATGCGGCTAACCTGTTTACTCATTGAAAATGAACAAACCAATATGCCTGCTGTAAACGCGTTGTTTGCACTCATGTGTTTTCACGCATCGCGATTTAAGGCTCGGAAGGGCGGAAACGGAGAAATAGTTTTATACCAAGACCAGGACGAATCGCTTTGGAACCACGAATTGATTTCAAGAGGAGGATATTATCTTCATCAGGCAGCCAAAGGAAACGAAATTTCAAAGTATCACCTCGAAGCAAGCATTGCCTATTGGCATACCATCAAAACGGACTCGAAGGAAAAGTGGGGGAATATTTTGCAACTCTTCAATCAATTGCTACAGTTGGAATACTCACCTATTGCAGCACTTAACAGAACGTATGCGCTTTCGAAAGCAAACGGGAAGGAAGAAGCAATTATTGAAGCGGAGAAATTGGATTTGAGAAGCAATCACTTTTATTTTACTCTACTTGGCGAGCTTTATAAAGACAGGGACAACCAAAAAGCAATGATGAATTTTCAAAAGGCGCTTACACTGGCGAGGACACAGGCGGACAAGCAAATGATTCAAGCTAAAATAAATGGACTTTAACATGGTGGAAGTTTTCAAGACCAACATTAAAAACAGGAAGGAGGCAGAAAAAATCAGAAAATTGCTCCTTGCCCAACATCCGAAATGCCGAATAAACTTTGACCTTGAGGATTGCGATCGGATATTGCGGGTGGAGGGTGTGAGTTGTCCAGAAAAAATTATTGCGATGGTCAACGAATACCGCTATGAATGCAAGGCACTGGCATAGACCTGGTTTTAACAACGGGTATAAAAGTTCAAACAAGACACATGAAGAATGAAAATTTATAGAAGGTTATGGGTCATCACCTTCTTGCTGCCACCCAGAGAATTTTCAGTATCTCAGTTCAAAAAATCGGGGAACCCTCACAGCCAAACCACGAATAGTGAGAATAAAAATACAGGAATGGATTTTGTGCAGCCCGTATAATAAGTTTGTGCTCGGTTGATGTTGTCACCATAGTCGTTAACTTAAGGACAAAACAATGGATTAGATCGGGGGCATAGTAACCCAAAGCAAATTTGTGAGTGGCACCGGGTTGCCATGTGAGGATGCCCGCGTGGTAGGTCCAAAGGAACTGTGACCAATGAGCCGTTTGGAGAAATCAAAGAAACTATCTGTGGATTTATTGTCATCAGGCAATTTCAGTGGAGTTGCCTTAACGATTATCAAATAAGGATGGTGATCAATCCAATAATTTTGGATTGATGAAACGATAATTTAAAAATACTTGAGCGCTATTGCCCTTGGTTTGGAATCTTCCAATTTAAACTTGGCTTTTTCCCACGAGGGAGGCCCAAAAGTAGCTGAAGCATTATTAGAAAAACCAACACCTTCTTTAGGAATACCAAGGAAATTTGAATCCAATTTTCCATTATCATTTTCATCGTGCAAGACAGTGATGGCATATTGCCCCGCTGGGAGATTGTCGAAGGTAATTGAAAGTTCATTTTTTTTTGCAGGAACTGCTTTCCCGAATGAAAAAATTTTCATGTAATCTGCTTCTTTCGTGAACAATGTCAATCGAATCACACCTTTGTCGCTTCTTATTTTTTGAATCACTACTGTCATTTGCTGCTGCGCAAAAAGAGGTTGGAAAGAAACCCACAACCATACAATTGCCGCTAGGGAAAAAAACTCTTTTCTTTCGGATATTAATTTTTTCATAATCTAAATTTAAGACAAATTCAAATTTTAGGGGAACTCGTCAATCTCATGGTTTTACCATTAAATAAAATAATCACCAAAACCAATGACCATAGCGCGATCGCGTAGGCGAAATACCAATACGCTTCTTTTAATGGAGCGATTGGTGAAGGACTGAGCATGACCAAAAACCCGGTGGAACTGGCATGCATGAACTGGCATACCAAAACACTGTTGGTGTTAACATAAACCCAGACGATCAATACACGCATGGCAGACATTACAGAGATAAAGGATAGGAAATAGAGAGACCAGTAGCTGCCGTGTGGGCTTGCAGCTCCAAGAAAATCGATAACAGGCAGGTGCCAAAAACCCCACGCTAAACCGAGCAATAGGCCCGAAATAAAGTTGCTGTATTTCTGTTGCAGCTTTGGGAAAACATAACCCATCCAGCCAATCTCTTCGAAAAAACCGGTCGGAATTCCGAACAGAATGCCTATAAAAAATGGGTGAATTGAAAAATCGGGCGAAACCCATCGGCTCAGAATATTGAGAACAAGAATGATGGTCACGGGCGGAATAAAAAAAGCTGCCAAGTACCATCGTGCCTTGACTTGCCAATTCCTCATCTTCCTGAGTAAGCTCTGGAATCCTTGTTTGTCATCTGTTGCAAGGGTAAGCACTATACCGGTGAAGCCTATGCCAATAATCATGGCAGGAAACATAAATAGGCCGTCTTCTTTTTGAACCGATTGACCGTTAATCAACTCAGGGGTGATGATCAAAAACGCGGTGGCCCAGGAAATAAGGAATGCAAAACCAAAATAGCACGAGATGGGTTTTTGCTTTAGAAAGTCGCTGATCATAGACGAATCAATTACTTGTTGATTAAAAAATGGGAAAAGCAACTATCAAGCCAACTGATTGACTTTAAAAAATCGATTTAACGTTTATGTAATTTTCTTTCAATTCACAAAACCGAACACATCGTTGTTCGATAGTGTACAATTAAAGTCCTCTTGTTGCCGCTGATCAAATCAGTTTTTCATTGTCGGTTGTGATGTCCATCTGATTACGAATGCGAATAAAATAACTAATTTCACTTTCCAATTTTAAAATTTAATGAATAACAAAGAGCTTGTAACCCACTTTTATTCGGCATTTCAAAAACTTGACTATGCCACGATGCAAGATTGCTATAGTGAAGAGGTGATTTTTCAGGACCCGGTATTTGGAATCCTAAAAGGCAATGAAGCAAAGGCCATGTGGGAGATGCTTGCCAAAAATGCAAAAGACTTTTCGCTTGAATTTTCCAATGTCAAAACCGAAGAGGGGGAATATGTTACCTGCCAATGGGTTGCCACGTACACTTTTTCGAGAACCGGAAGAAAGGTGATGAATCGCATTCAAGCCTACATCCGTATCGAGAACGAAAAGATTACCGAACATACGGACCAGTTTCCTTTTTGGATTTGGGCGAGGCAGGCGTTTGGACTAAGCGGCTGGCTGCTCGGCTGGAGCGATTATTTTCAAAGCCAGGTGCGAAGCCAGGCACGGGAGAACCTTAAAAAATTTATGGACAAAAATGGAACGGAAATGCAATTTAGCAACCCTTCATAAATCTCTGGTTAGGTCCGGTTATTTGTTTATTTTTGATTTATCGACATCATAAAAAAATATTGCCTGGTTATTCTTTTGAGTGTTGCCTATTTAGGCGGCACGATCGGAGTTTTCTCTTCCTTCTACCTCAGTATTCACCGGGCTTCCTTTCAGGAAGCTGTCATGGAATACACACCTCCAAATACAGAAAAAATTTTCTTTCCTACCGTGGAATTTTCAAGGATAAAATGGATAGAAAAGGATCGGGAGTTTGAATGGAATGATAAGTTGTACGATGTCTCGAAAATTGAAAAATCTGAAAACGGATTTCTGGTTTATGCCGTGAATGATAATGTGGAGGAAAATTTGGTGGCGCTGGTTGCGCAATGGACGAAAAGTAACACGCCAATTGGAAAAGCTAAAATAATTTTCCAGCCTCAATTTTGTAATCATCTGGTTATTGGTGGCACCAAAAAAGAAAGGGATGTGCCGCCCGGCTTTCGCTTCATCACTAATTTTTATACTCAGCCCATAGACCGGGCTCCTGCGCCTCCACCCAAGGTATAATCTCCCTTTATTTTTTTTCCGTTAGTCATTTGCAGCTTTTGCGTTGACTGCATTTTAATTTCTCCTGCCCATGCGGAGAAAAATAACGGTTGGCCTTAGCCAAAGGTTTAGCAGGCACGCTTGCATGTATTCCGAAATATTTTCAACAAAATTTTTATGAACTTGAAATCCTACTTTATAATCATTTCATTGTTTTCTTTCCGGGCATTGGTTGCCCAAAACGAGCTCTCGGGTAAAATTAAAAACCAAAAAGACAACTTGCCATTGGTCGGGGCATCTGTATTTATTTCTGATCTAAAGCTGGGCGCCATTAGTGATGCCGAGGGCAGCTATATTTTTCGCAACATGCCGCAAGGCGCCTATCTTATTGAAGTGAGTCGCCTGGGGTTTGCCTCCCAGACCCGCGAAGTGGACATAGACGATTCGAAGACAGAAAATTTTGATTTGCACGAATCACGCATAGACCTAAAAGAAGTGATCGTAACTGGCTTTGCTTCAGCAACAGAAAAGCAAAGCACCCCCATCCCTGTTTCTGTTATCAATCAAAAAGACATGTTGCAAAGCAGCGCTACCAACATCATCGATGCGCTCAGCAATACGCCCGGAGTCTCGCAGATCACCGAAGGCCCTGCGATTTCCAAACCGATAATCCGCGGCTTGGGCTACAATCGTGTAGTCGTTATCAATGACGGTATCCGGCAAGAAGGTCAACAGTGGGGCGATGAGTTTGGCATTGAAGTCGATGAATATTCGGTGAACCGTGTGGAGGTTTACAAAGGGCCTGCCAGTTTGCGCTATGGTTCTGATGCCATGGCAGGTGTGATCAATATGCTGGCCGCGCCAGCGGCTGCCCCAGGAACGATCAAAGGGAATCTTATCTCCAACTACCAAACCAACAATGGACTCTTCGCCAACTCATTGAACATCGCTGGAAATAAAAACGGGTTGACTTGGGATTTGCGCTACACCAATAAACAAGCACACGCCTATCAAAACAGATACGATGGCTATGTGTGGAACTCGGGTTATACCGAAAATAATTTGAAAGGCACGGTTGGCATCAACCGCAAGTGGGGCTATTCGCACATCACGGCCAGCATGTTCAACTTAAAATTGGGGATCATTGAGGGCGCGCGTGATGCAACTACCGGACAGTTCATTGAACACCTGCTTGGTGCGGGCAATACCGATAGCACCGCAGTTGCCCCGCGTAGCAGGTACCTAACCTATAATTATTTCCCGATCATCCATCAGCACGTACGCCACTACAAAATGGTTTGGGACAATAACATTGCATTGAGGAAAGGATTGTTGGGCGTGCGCTTGGGCTACCAGGAAAATTATAGGCAAGAAGCTAATGACATCACTATTGGCAATGTGTATAACAATTACTTTTTCTTGCGCACCGGCAATTACGATCTGCGTTATGTGTTTCCGGAAAAAAACAAACTGGAACTTTCGGCTGGGGCGAACGGAATGGTCCAAGCTTCGGAGGACAGGGGCACTGTTTTTTTAGTGCCGGAATACAATTTTCTTGATCTCGGGCTGTTTGTCCTTGCAAAAAAAACGTTTGAGAAATATTCACTCAGTGGCGGGGTAAGGTTTGACACACGAATGCTGCACGGGAAAAATCTATACACCAACCAAAATGGAGTGCGCATCAGCGGACCACAGCCCAACTCAACTTTACGGTTCGCAGCGTATAATTCAGACTTCGCGGGTGTTTCGGCCAGCTTAGGATATTCTTATGAAATCAATAAATACTTTTATTATAAGCTGAATGTGTCTCGTGGTTATCGCGCACCCAACATCGCGGAGAGCGGATCGAATGGCGTACACGATGGAACCCCGTTTTATGAGATTGGCAATCCTAAATTAAAACCAGAAACTAGCTTGCAGGGCGACTTCACCGTTGGCGTCAACACAGAAAATATTTCGATCGAACTGAATACATTTGTCAACAACATCAACAACTATATTTTTCCACTAAAATTGATTGGCAAAAACGGAAAGGATTCCCTCCGTTTCGATCCATTATCCGGAATCCCACCCTCATCCACCTTCAAGTATGTTGCTGGCGATGCAGTGCTTTCCGGTGGAGAGACGGTTGTGAACATTCATCCGCAAGCGGTAAGTTGGCTTTCCTGGTTCAACAGTTTTTCGATGGTGAATGCGATTCAAAAAAACCAACCCGATTCAAGTAAATATTTGCCCTATACACCTCCTTACAAATTTCGGACAGAGCTAAGGTTAGGGCTTCCGAAAGAAGGTGGTATCGTCAAGAATGCCTACTTCAAAGTAAGTGTCGATCATTTCTTTGAACAAACCAAAGTGTATTACAAATTTGGCAACGAAACAATAACGCCCGCCTACACATTGGTGAACGCAGGGTTAGGCGCGGATATTTGTAAGAAAGAAGAAACGGTATGCTCACTTTTTATCTATTGCAGCAACCTTGGTGATGTGGCTTACCAAAGCAATATGAGTCGATTGAAATATGCCGACACCAACGGCATTACTGGTCGTGTTGGCGTTTTCAACATGGGAAGAAACATCAGTTTCAAAGTGGTCATCCCATTGAATTTTAAACGATAGGTTTTCTCTGGATTTAATGATTTAAAACGGAGTCTCTCACGAGACTCCGTTTTTTGCGCGCTGAAAGTAGATTCATCATAAATGCAACCAGTGACTCCCTTCCAGCGTCTAATCTTAAAAAAAATATTTCGACCGTGCAACCTTTTAACTGTGACCGCCTCTTTCCTGCAATTATAAAATCATTCACTATGAAAAAAATCATCACGCTCCTCTTTCTTCTGGTTTCCGGCTTTGCCTTTGCACAAAATAAGGAAATACGAAGCGTCAATAAGTTTACGAAAATAACTTTCCGCATACCCGGAAAATTAATAGTGAAACAGGGAAGCCCGCAAAGTGTGGTACTGGAAGGCGACAAAGAAACGCTTTCGAAAATTGAAACCGAAGTGGAAGGCGGCCGTCTTTCCATAAGCCGGGAAAGCCACTGGAGAGATTGGGGCTGGCGCGATGAAAAAAGGATTACTGCTTACGTTACCGTGAGCAACATTGAAGCACTAAGCGTAAGCGGTTCGGGCGATTTGGTTGGCGATGGAAAATTCTCCACCAACGATTTGGAATTGAAGGTGAGCGGTTCGGGTTCAATTGATGTGGAGGCCGAGGTCAAAGGGCAGTTGGAGGCCGATGTTTCGGGAAGTGGGGATTTAACTATTAAAGGTGCTTGCCAAAGTGTGGAGAGTGCTGTAAGTGGCTCTGGCAAAGTTAATGTTACGGCCACCGTTTCGGGCAAAGTGGAGGTGAGTGTATCCGGTTCGGGCAAAGTAGTAGCGAGCGGCACGGCACAACAGATCAAAGCTACTATCAGTGGCTCGGGCAAAGTAGTAGCAGCAGACTTAGAGGTTTCAAAATGTGAAGTCAGGATTTCCGGCTCAGGCGATGTAGAGATCAATGTGAAAGAAGCGCTTGATGCCAACATCTCGGGGAGCGGAAGTGTAACCTACAAGGGCAACCCCAGCCAGGTGAACAGTCATTCTTCAGGAAGTGGGCATGTACGGAAAATGTGAGCTGGTACATAGCCAATGCTGGCGTTTTGAAACCAGTTGATCAAATGAGTTGTTGTCTATAAGATTTTTATTTCTTCCTCTAATCCATTGATTAGGTCTTCCACCGCCACATGGAATTCCATCTGATCACTTACGCTTACCTCGGCTGACCGGGCGAACGACTGATTAATCTTTGTAACGGTTTCGGTAAACGCAACATCGTTTAAAATGGACAAAGTTGTCTTCGACTTATGCACAGCTTTAGCGAAAACTTCCCTTTTTTTTTCATCAAGGGAAGATTTTAGTGCAGCTTTTAATTCATGCAAATTTAAAATGATCAGGCGTGTCAATTGCCGTTTTAACCCGGCATCACCCTGTGTGTATTGATCAATATTGGCCTGGATTAACATTTGCTGCGGAATATTTTCTGCATTAGAAGGAATGGATTGAAGAATCTTTTGTTTTAAATCATCAGGCTGAAAAGGCTTGGTGATGAATCCATTGATTCCTGAAGCGAAGGCTTTTTCTTTTACTTCTTGTAGGGCTGATGCCGTAAGGGCGAGGATAGGCAACGTCTTGAAATAAGGATCGCTGAAGGCGCGAATTGCCAGCGAAGCCTCGTAGCCATCCATCTCCGGCATTTGCAAATCCATCAGCACGATGTCTATTTTTTTTTCCGCAACTATTTCCAACGCTTCTCTGCCATGGTCGGCAAATTGTACCTCCATTCCCCAACTCTTCAAAAAGCTACCCGCTACTACTTGATTTACTTTATTGTCGTCAACTAACAATACACGGAGTGACGCAGGTTGAGTGGCTAACTTATCTTTTGCAGGTATGCTGATGGAGGCCTCGCCTACTTGTTTCATTTCAATTTCAAATGAAAACTCAGAGCCTTTGCCAGGTTCGCTATGTACCTTTATTTCACTGCCCATCAGGTGCAACAACTTTTTTGTGATGGCCAGGCCGAGGCCCGTGCCACCAAACCTGCGCGATATGTCGCTGCTGGCTTGGGTAAAACGCTCAAAAATGGCATCCATTTTATCGGGCGCAATACCAATGCCTGAATCTTTCACTGCTAAGAGTATCCGATAGACATCTTCTTTCTTTTCAAGCGTGGAAGCAATCACTTCCACTGCGCCCTTCTCCGTAAACTTGATGGCGTTGCCGATCAGGTTATTAAGAACCTGGCCGAAGCGGACCGGGTCACCCAGAACTACTGACGGCAACGATCTGTGAAGGCTTAGGTTTAATTCGATCCCCTTTTTCAACGCACGACCTTTCAGTAAAGTAACGTAGTGAGTCAGAATTTCCCTGAGGTTGAATGCAATCACCTCCAACTCAATTTTTCCGGCTTCAACTTTGCTAAGGTCGAGAATATCGTTGATGATGGTGAGCAGGTTTTCGCCAGAAAACTTGAGCAACTTGAGGTTTTCAATTTGATCTTCACGGGGATTTTCTTCTACCATCAAATTAGTAAGCCCAATAATCGCGTTCATAGGCGTGCGAATCTCATGGCTCATGGTGCTTAGAAAATCACTCTTGGCAAGCGTGGCCTTTTCAGCTTTTTCCTTTTCCCTTTTCAGTTGTTCCTCCAGTTTCTTTCGTTCGGTAATGTCCCTGCCGGAAGATTGAAAGGCAACCAATTTTCCTTGAATATCAAAAATGGGCTGCGAGAATGCTTCGATCCAGATGTATGACCCGTCTTTTTTGCGTAGCCGGTTTTCTGTTCGGCTAGCTTTGCCGCGAAGGGTTTCTTGGTGGGCGGTTTCCTTAAGTGCCAGCACTTCCTCGGGAAGCATTAAATCAAATGGTGAAGTGCCAATCAGTTCTTCCGGCTCATAGCCTAAGATTGCTTTAGCGGAAGGCGAAACAAAAATGCTTTTGGCCTCCGGGGTGGCTTCAAAAACAGAAATCAAGTCGTTGGAGTTGGTTGAGATCAAGCGGTAAAGCCTTTCACTTTCAACCAACTTGAACTCAGTCTTTTTTTGTTCGCTGATATCACGAACTGTTGCCATGATACCGATCACTTCACCGTGGTCATCATAAGCCGGCCCGGAAATAAACTGAGTCCAAATTATTGACCCATCCCTTTTCCTTATCCGGTTTTCTTTTACTTGTGTTTTGCCTGCGAGTGAGGCGGGGTGAATTTCCTTTTTTATTATAGCTACGTCCTCTTCCGGAATAATATCAAATGGGGACTTCCCAATCAGTTCTTCCGGTTCATACCCAAAGACTTCTTTTGCGGAGGGGGATAAAAAAGTGTAGATCGGAATTTCATCACTGGTCATCATCACGATTACGTCTTTCGAATTGTAAGCAATGAGCCGGTAAAGCCTATCTTTTTTTGTGATTTGTTGGTGGGCTTCGTTCAATTCAATGATCTTCAACCTCAATTCCAGTTGCTTCATTACCTGGTTGGACAGGAGGCGCAATGTTGCTAATTGTTCTTTCGAAAGTTCTTTTGGTTTCCGGTCGATGACGCAAAGCGTGCCCAGCGTAAAACCACGTTGTGTGATCAGTGGTATCCCGGCATAAAATCGAATGTTGGGATCACCGGTTACTAATGGGTTATCAGAAAAACGACTGTCGCTACTAGCGTCTTTCACAATCAGCTCCTGCGCAGGTTGAATGGCGTGAGCGCAAAATGAAACATCGCGAATGGTTTCGCTTTCTTTCATTCCTTTGCGCGCCTTAAACCATTGCCGGTTTTTGTCGATCAAGCTGATCAAGGAGATGGGCGTTTCGCAAATAAGGGCAGCCAACTCCACCAAGTCGTCAAAATCTTTTTCAGCCTCGGTATCAAGAATTTGATAACGGAAAAGCTCAAACAGGCGCTCGTCTTCATGCTTCAGGGTTTGCGCTGCCTCCATTTGATTTCAAATCTACCAAAAATGGAAGAGACTCCTGTTTTCTGTTTTTCGATAAAAAAAAGGGCGTGCACCTCTGCACGCCCTAACCCCAAAAACCATCCTGCCAGAAGGCAGGATCTATCAACCACACAAACCAACACTCTTTTATTTCTAATTGACCAACTCGATTTGATCGGTGTTGATAAACTCAAACTCTACTTCGTTTTTTATATCAACGAAAATTACCGAGTCCTTGTTCACTTTGCCCGATAATATTTGTTTGGAAAGTTCATTTAACAGCTCGCGCTGCATCACCCGTTTTAGGGGACGAGCACCAAATTGAGGATCAAAACCCAGTTTGGCCAACCTGTCTAATGCCTTATCTGAAATTTCCAATTTTATTCCACTTTCACTTAAACGCTCTTTCACCAGCTCAAATTGTATCCGTACAATTTTTCGGATATCTTTTTTGCTCAATGGGCGGAACATGATGATTTCATCAATCCGGTTGATAAATTCCGGCCGTACCGATTTCCTCAGCACAGCCACCACCTCTTCTTTCGTCCTTTCGATGACCTCGAAATAATTTTCGTCCGTCAGCTTTTCAAAATTCTCTTGAATGATTTGTGAGCCAATGTTTGTCGTCATGATGATGATCGTGTTTTTAAAATTTGCCACACGGCCTTTATTGTCTGTCAAGCGACCATCGTCCAGCACTTGCAACAAAATATTAAATACATCGGGATGTGCCTTTTCGATTTCGTCAAGCAAGATCACCGAATACGGTTTTCTTCTCACCGCTTCCGTTAACTGCCCGCCTTCATCATAGCCAACATACCCGGGAGGCGCGCCCACCAGCCGGCTCACACTATGGCTCTCCTGGTATTCGCTCATGTCGATGCGCACCATGGAATTTTCATCGTTGAACAAATATTCGGCAAGGGCCTTGCTCAATTCCGTTTTGCCCACACCGGTAGTGCCCATGAAGATAAACGAACCGATGGGGCGCTTTGGATCTTGCAATCCCGCACGGCTCCTGCGCACAGCATCACTTAATGCTTGGATCGCTTCTTCTTGCCCTGCTACTCTTTTGCCCAATTCATCTTCGAGGTGCAACAATTTTACCCGTTCGCTCTGCAACATTTTGGAAACCGGGATGCCCGTCCACTTGGCCACCACTTCGGCTATGTCTTCGCTGTCCACTTCTTCCTTTAATAGCGAATGACCCGCCTGCATTTCTTTCATCTTAATTTGAATATCCTTTAATCTTTTTTCGGCTTCCCCGGTTTTTCCGTACCGGATCTCCGCCACCTTGCCATAGTCACCTGCCTTCTCGGCCTGCTCGGCTTCAAATTTGAGGCGATCAATATTTTCCTTTTCTTTTCGGATTCCATTGATGATATTTTTCTCACTGTCCCATTTCGCTTTGAGCGAATTTCGTTCTTCGGAACGATCGGCTATCTCTTTGCTCAGCACCGATTCTTTGTCCTTATTTTTTTCCCTGCGAATGGCCTCGCGTTCAATCTCCAACTGCATGATCTTACGGTTGAGTTCATCCAGCTCTTCCGGCAATGAATCCATCTCCAACCTCAACTTCGCAGCAGCTTCGTCCATCAGGTCAATGGCCTTGTCGGGAAGGAAGCGGTCGCTGATGTAGCGGCTCGATAGTTCAACGGCAGAAATAACGGCATCGTCTTTTATGCGAACGCCATGATGCAGTTCGTACTTGTCTTTGATGCCCCGCAAAATGGAGATGGAATCTTCCACATTCGGTTCATCAACTGTAACCGTTTGAAACCTGCGCTCAAGCGCTTTGTCCTTTTCGATGTATTTTTGATATTCCTTTAATGTGGTCGCCCCGATGGCATGAAGTTCACCGCGCGCCAATGCAGGCTTCAATAAGTTGGCTGCATCCATAGCACCTTCGCCACCGCCAGCGCCAATGAGGGTATGGATTTCATCGATGAATAAAATAATTTCTCCATTGGAGTCGGTCACCTCTTTGATCACGGCTTTGAGGCGCTCTTCAAATTCACCTTTATATTTTGCCCCGGCTACCAGCAGCCCCATATCCAGCGAGATGAGGAGTTTGCTTTTCAAATTCTCCGGCACGTCACCATTGACGATTCGCTGCGCCATTCCTTCTACAATTGCTGTTTTGCCAACACCCGGTTCGCCAATGAGAATTGGATTGTTTTTCGTCCTCCGTGAAAGGATTTGTAGCACGCGCCTGATTTCTTCATCGCGGCCGATCACCGGATCGATTTTTCCTTTCTTGGCGAGATCGTTTAAGTTTTTGGAATACCGTTCTAATGATTTGTATTTTGCTTCCGCATTTTGGTCAGTAACCCGCGTGCCCCCGCGCAATTCATTGATGGCTTTAATCAACCCGCTTCGCTCAATGCCAACATCCTTCATTAAGGTTGAAATTTTGTCCTTTGTTGAAAGCAATGCCAAAAGCAAATGCTCAACGGAAACAAATTCATCTTTCAGTTCGCGCAGTTCCTTTTCTGCGTTTTGCAAAACTGAATTTGCCGTTTGTGACAAGTAAGCCTGCTGACCGGAAACCTTTGGATAAGAGGTAACGATTTCTTCCAACTTGCTTTTGAGAATGGAATCATTGATGTTCAGTTTTTTGAAAACATAAGACGAAACATTTTCATCCGTTTCCAAAATGGCTTGCAGCAAATGACCCGGCTCAATCGCTTGCTGCTGATGGCTCGTGGCAATGCTTGCCGCCTTTTGCAAAGCCTCTTGAGATTTTATGGTGAATTTTTCGAAGTTCATATTTTTTAGTTACGCTGGTTAATTGCCCAGCTAATCCTTGCTTCACCTGACAAAAAATTGTCCACTCTGTTGAAATAACAAATTCCAGGAAATATTGTCTCAATAGTTGATTATTTTTATCATGAAATCCGTCAAATTGACTGAAAATGAATAAATTAGAAAATCAAAATCCATAGTGCAATTCTTATTCTTGAAGCAGACATGTTGAAGAAAGATAAATTAAAAAGTCCGCCATTGCTCCTCGAAGTGGCTTGGGAAGTATGCAATCAGGTAGGTGGAATTTATACCGTGATCCGATCGAAAGCTCCGGCCATGATGAAAAATTATAGTGGCAATTTTTGCATGCTGGGTCCTTATATTAATAAAAATATTCAGGCAGAAATCGAGCCGCTCAACGATGCGGAGGATATCTTTGGGCAAGCGGCTGCCAACTTGAGAAAAAAGGGATATGACGTGATGTATGCCGAGTGGCTCATCACGGGGAAGCCGAGGGTGGTGCTGCTCAATCCGTTGATCGAAGAAAAGGTACTTGGGGTGGTTAAATATTTACTATGGAAAAATCATGGCATTGCCACTCCTTCAGGTAATGTGCTGATTGATCAAATCATAGCTTTTGCCTTCCTCACCAAATTGTTTTTTGATGAGCTGGTTAAGCTGAATAAAGAGCAGCCCATTATTGGGCATTTTCATGAGTGGATGTCAGGGCTTCCCATTCTTGATATTGCACGCGACCAATTGCCCATCAAAACAGTGTTCACCACACACGCCACTCAGTTGGGAAGGCATTTGGCAATCAACTCGCCTTTATTTTATGCGCACCTTCCCTTTTTTAATTGGGAAGAAGAAGCCAAAAAATTTGATGTGGTAACGGAAGCGGCCATTGAATTTGGCTGTGCTCAAAAATGCACGGTGTTCACCACGGTGAGCGAAGTTACTGCGCGCGAATGCAAACATCTATTGAAACGCCAGCCCGAGGTGATCGTGCCAAACGGGTTGAACATCGAACGGTTTGAAGCCTTGCACGAGTTTCAAAACCTGCATGCCTTGCACAAAGAGAATATCAATGAATTTGTGATGGGTCATTTTTTTCAGTCCTATTCGTTTGACCTCAGCAAGACCCTCTATTTTTTTACTTCCGGGCGATATGAATTTAAAAATAAAGGCTTCGACTTAACCTTGGAAGCTCTCGTTCATCTCAATGAACAAATGAAGGAAGAAAAATCAGACCTTACCGTAGTGATGTTCTTTGTAACGAAGCGCGAGTTTACAAGCATCAAACCGGAAGTTCTCCAGTCAAGGGCGGTGATGGAAGAAATCCGACAGGTTTGTGCCGCCATCCAAAAACAAGTGGGCAAGCGATTTTTTGTTGAAAGCACCTTGCGCCAAGATCAGAAACTGCCTGACCTCAACAGTTTTGTGGATGAATACTGGGCGTTGCGTTACCGCAGAACAATCCAAACCTGGAAAACCAAAAGCCTACCGCAAACCGTTACGCACCGCCTGGTCGGTGAAGAGCAGGATGACATTGTGAAATTTATTACGCGCAGAAGATTGCTTAACAAACCGGAAGATAAAGTGAAAATTATTTATCACCCGGACTTTATCAATTCCACCAATCCATTGTTTGGCCTGGACTATGGGCAGTTTGTGCGCGGTTGCCATTTGGGAATTTTTCCTAGCTATTATGAACCGTGGGGCTACACACCCCTGGAGTGCATGGCGAGCGGTGTGCCTGCCGTAACAAGCGACCTCAGCGGTTTTGGTGATTACCTGATGAAGCACATGCCCGATCATGAGAAGGGTGGTATGTTTGTAGTGGAGCGCGGCAAGCGGACTTTCGATTGGAGCGCGAAGCAACTCGCTGCCTTTCTTTACAGGTTTTTAAAACAAAACCGCAGGGACCGCATCATGCAGCGCAACAATGTGGAAAGCTATTCTTCCGTTTTTGATTGGAGCAATTTGATCAAGAATTATGAAAAGGCATACGAGTTGGCTTCCAAATAAAGTCACCTTCAGAAATCCGTTCTGCTACTTCCTTCTATTTCCATAATCAAATCCGCTCCAAAGGCCATCGAAGGAGTTTGAAATCCGGCTTTACTATTTCCAGATAGGATTTTTTGTGCAATCAACACGCTTGTCTTCGCAGTGAGGGTGTAGCCTTCTACCGTTTGGAGTAAACTGATTTTTTCATGTTGACCATCCCCAGCTTTGCCCCACAAAAACATTTTTG
The DNA here is from genome assembly GCA_043758895.1 of Bacteroidota bacterium. Taxonomy (GTDB): domain Bacteria; phylum Bacteroidota; class Bacteroidia; order Cytophagales; family Cyclobacteriaceae; genus ELB16-189. The sequence continues at coordinate 7,178 of JAYVMP010000144.1, read as the reverse complement.
ATTTTACCCTGCGCTCTTCATTAGGGCCTGCTGGCTTTTTATCGATTTGTTTGCCTAGGTAATTTTTCACAGCTCGCATGCGCAAGAGCCAATTGAGGTAACGGCTCATTTTTACTTGCTTGATTAAATTTTTATCAGCACCTCGAAACACTTCAATGTTGCTAATACCTGTGCTGTAAAAAGCGGTTGACACATCGCCCCACGGAATGCGCACGGAGGCTATTTGAAAAGGGCCATAGTTGATCTCCGTAATGCCTTCATGCAAAGGAACGGGAATAATTTTCCCGTTTTTGCGAATGGCCCCACCTAGACCCATTCCTTCGATCATGGTTTTAGATGTGCCACGCGAAAGCCCTCCTTTGTTGGAAGCAAAGGCCAACTGTAAGTGTGTGGCCGATGGCAACCGGTTTTTTAAATACAAAGCCAAACAATCCGAAGGCACCACATCAAAACCAGTTCCCGGCATCAGCGTGATGCCAGCCTCTTTTGCCCGGGCATCCAGTTTCGCCATCATTTCAAACACAAAAATTTCTCCCGTGATGTCCGTGTAATGTCGTTTGGTTTGAAGGCATGCCGCTACCATCGCGTTTGCAGTAAATTGAAACGGGCCTGCCGCATGAATTACAAGTGAGCCTTTTTCGAGCAACGCACAAAGTGCTTGTTTATTCTCTAGGTCAACGGTTTGAAAAGGAAAACCAGACGCTGCACTTTGCTTTTTCAATGCATCTGCATTCCGACCCGAAAGAATGACATCCAGTCCCCTGGCTTTACACTCTTCGATGATCAACTGACCTGTGTAACCGTAAGATCCGTAAACAATAATGGGTAAAGCCATAGCTGGTTTATTTTTCTTATTTCAGTCGCTCCACTTTCTCCACAAAATATTTAGTGTCGCCTCGCCAAGCGAAGGTGGCATACCGTTTTATATATTCTAAGTTCACGCGTTCCCCGCTTAGTGCTACTTGCTCCAGTTCTTTGACCAAGGCTTGGTTGCCGCCATCTACTGAGAAATCAAATGACTCTGCAATCGGGCTTGTACCTTTCAAAGCACCGAAAGTATCGAGGTTGAGTTTGCCTTCGTACGTTTTGAAGATAACGCCCTTTTGAGAAAGGCGAAGAACTTTTCCGGCCATCACGCCACGTTCATAAACGCCCCAGTATAAAAATGATAAAATAACTGCACCGATCAAGGCAGTTAAAATGACCATCCGTTTCATTATTTTTTTCGTGGTCTTGGCCACCCGCTGCCCCAAAGTTTCATTTTCCATATTCGTCTATTTTGGTAGCGGCAAGGTAAGCTTTTTGACCCCAATTTACATAGAAATAAATAGCCAAGCCGCTATAACTCTACTTTGTCAGGTATTTATACATGTCCCTGTTTTAAACTTTTATTTTTTTGTCAGTGAGTCGATTAACTTTTTATTCAGGATTATATTATTTACATTTATGATGTTAATCAATTAAAATGAAAGGAACTTACTTGGGTGAATTTGAAGAGCTCATACTGTTGTCGGTTGCTTCGCAAAGCGAAGAGGCTTATGCAGTCAGCATAAAAGCGGAAGTCGAAAACAAGACCCAAAGAAAAGTAAACATAAGCGCTGTTCATTCTGCTTTGTATCGGCTGGAAGATAAAGGGTTTTTGAAATCTTCTTTCGGAGGAGCGACTCAGAAAAGAGGAGGAAAAGAAAAACGGCTTTTCCGAGTTACAAATTTGGGTATAAATGCTTTGAAGGAAGCTAGGCAACTGCGCGAGTCCTTTTGGAAGAATATTTCCCAACTATCGCTACACAAAGCATAAACCATGAAGCAGCCTCCGAAAATAGCAACTTGGCTTCTGAGAAAAGTATATGGAGAAGAATTGTTTAATGAAATCAGCGGAGACCTAAATGAGCTATTTCAAGAGCGGCTCCAGTCTAACGGAAAACAGTCAGCTTCTTTTAACTATTGGATAGATGTATTGCTTTCGGTGCGGAACATAAACTTGAAGAGAAAAACAAAACAGCACTCAATCAACCAAATAGATATGTTAAAGAACTTAATTATCATCTCGTTGCGGTCACTTAATAAAAGAGCTTCTTACTCCATTTTAAACATAGTGGGTTTGTCAGTAAGTATGACTTTTGCATTCTTACTTGCTGTCTATGTTTATGAGCAATATTCGTACGACCGAAACAATGAAAATGCAAATCAAATCTACCGGGTAAATATTGATTGTAACATGAATGGTAAGCAGGATGTGTACTGTAACGTTCCACAGCCTATTGCCTTTGCTCTTAAGTCAGATTACCCTGAGATAAAAGAAACGGTGCGTCTTGCTATGAATGACCATCGTGGAGTTTTAGAGCACGAAGGGAAAAAACATAAGTCCGAGCAATTGTTGATTGCAGAGCCTACTGTCTTTCAATTTTTTAATCGAAAATTTATTCACGGGAATCCTAACCAAGCATTAACTGAACCAAATACGATTGTTATTGATGAGCTGTTAGCCCTTAAAATATTTGGTAGTACAGATGTACTTGGAAAAGATTTACTGTTTGTGGATGAGAAAAAATTAATGAAGGTGACGGGCGTTATGGCCAAAGACCAAAATCCCACTCACCTGCCGTTTGAAGCTATACTATCTTGGGCAACATTTCGCGACTGGGAAGTTGATTGGTGGTATGGTGCCCACGCTTACACCTACATTCTTATCAATGAAGCTAGTTCCATTGATAATTTAGAAATACAAATGCCAGCTTTCTTTACAAAGTACATGAAAGAGACTTTTGATAAAAAAAACGGAACGGCAAAACTCTTCTTTCAACCATTGAAGGATATTTATCTTAGTGAAGAATACGTGTGGGAGCTTTATCCGCATGGAAACAGGTACAACGTACTTGTTCTAAGCATAGTAGCCATGTTATTGATTGCCTTTGCGGGTATCAATTATGTGAATCTCGCTACCGCACGCGCTACCGAGAGGTCGCGCGAAGTAGGGATTCGGAAAGTATTGGGTTCTACCAAACGTTCTTTACAATTTCAATTTTTGACCGAATCATTGTTGCTCTCCGTCAGTTCCGGAGTATTGGCTCTATTTCTCGCATGGATACTTCTCCCTTATTTTAATCAACTGGTGGGAATGAATTTGACGGGGGTTCAATGGTTTGCGCTCAAGAACATAAGTGCCATTTTATTAATTGCGGTTAGCGTTGGCCTATTCGCTGGGTTATTCCCTGCGTTCTATCTTTCATCTTTACAAACACTTGACGTGTTGAAAGGAAAGTTCTCGAGCAGCAATCGCGGAGAAGGCCTGAGAAAAATTCTCGTTACTAGTCAGTATTTTATTGCGGCCATTCTAATTTCTTGTTTGATTTTAATTTATCAGCAAACTAATTTCATCAAAAGCAAAGATGTTGGATTTATCAAAGACAATCTGATTACTATACGAATACCACGTGATAGCAGTGTTAACAATCATCTTTCACCCTTCGTTGATGCACTAAAATCATTGTCTAATGTAACCTCTGTATCCCTGGCTTCATTAGATTTGGACAAAACGCCCAATTCATTTACCCCTACGCTGCAAAATGAAGATGGAACTACTTTCCAAATGGGGGCGGATATTATTTATGTGGATGATAATTTCTTACAAACAATTGGTGCAACCATAGTAAAAGGCAGAGGCTTCGATAGTAAATTGAAAACCGAAAGTGAATCCTCCTTACTTATTAATGAAACGGCTGTTAAAAAGTTTGGATGGACCAAAAATCCGTTAGGGGGAAAATTTGCTGCGTTTACAGAGAAAGAGGAAGACCAAGAACCTCATAATATAGTGGGTGTCGTAAAAGATTTTCATTTAGGTGTGTCTTATCAAATGGTAAAACCCACGTTAATATTTTTTGGTGAGCGTGGTGGTAAGAATATCTATGTTCGCATTCCCAAAGGTGATACAGAAGAAATAGTTTCAACGCTTAATAAAAAATGGCAGGAACATTTTCCTAACTACAGTTTAGAATATAACTTCGTCAATCAAAGCCTTAATGCACAATATAAAAATGAGGAGAGATTCTTGAATCTACTAAGCTCCTTCTGTTTTATTGTTCTTTTGATTACTTCCCTGGGAGTAATTGGGCTAATCTCTTACACTACACAGCTAAAGAAAAAGGAAATTGCTATCAGAAAAGTATTGGGTTCATCAATCAAAAGCATCGTTGAACTTCTAACGGGTAAATTTGTAAGCCTTCTTATTATTGCCAACCTATTGGCTTTGCCTGCAAGTTGGTATTTAGCGAATTCATGGCTAAACAATTTTTACTATCGAATTGAGCTTAGTTTTTGGCCGTTTATCATTTCGTTCTGCGTTTGCCTTTTCTTTACAGCCATTTCACTTTTATTTCATGCTATCCAGGCGGCAAATGCAAATCCAATTGAATCGCTGAAATACGAGTAGTTTAAAACATCACCTTCTTTGCCCTCGTTTAGCGCGCATTTAACCATCTATCCTCGCTGTCAAGTATTGTCTCCACTTGATAAAAATAGGGACGGAACGCCAAATCAAATCTACGGGTGGGCAGCAAAAAGAAACACGCTATTATATTAGCAGTCTACAGGCCGGTGCCCAACAATTAAATCTCTGTGTCCGGGGTCACTGGAAAATTGAAAACTCTTTGCACTTGATTTTAGATGTCGCCTTCCATGAAGATCAAAGCCGGAAAAGGGTGGGCAACGCAGCCGAAAACTTCAGCGTAATCAATCGCATTGCCTTAAACCTTTTGAAAAATGAACTGACAACGAAACAAGGGATCAAAGGAAAACGCCTGAAAGCTGGCTGGAGCAATGATTATCTTGAGAAAGTACTTAGTATTTAGATGCGTTTGCCCTGATAGTATAACCTGGACCGAGGGCTGATGGCCTTTTTATCTTTGCTCCACTACGTTTTATTATTATTCTACACTCCTGATTTATTTGACCATCAACCCATTCAAATCATCCGGTGAATTGAGGTTCTTAAAAAAGAAATCCCAGTCTTCTAACGCTTGGAGGTACTCTGTTTCAACAGTTTCCAACGCATGGATCATACTAAATTGGTTGAGCTTTTTTTCTTGTTGCAGTACCCGTATTTTTGCCAGCCCTTTTGCCGTATAGATGCCGCAGAGTGGCTCAACCCGCCCATTCAATTTGAAAGTAATCGCTTCACATTCTTTGTTTTTTTGAAACTGATCCACCAATTCCTTTACTACAAAGGGCTGTAGGTTGGGCAAGTCGCAAGCAAGCACAACCAAATCTTCTTTGGGAAAACGAACATGCACACTCAATATCCCAAGTAGAGGCCCTGCCAAGTTCAAAGATGCCTGATCAATGATGAGTTGATCCTCGCTAAAAATTGAATTGTAAGATTGAAGTTGCTCCTGCCGAATCGAGAAAACAGTTTGCAGGTTCAGCGATGATAATTTTCGAGAAGCTAATTGAGCCCAGGTTTCGCTATTAAAAAGTAGCAGGCCCTTGTCATCCTTCATCCGGCTGCTTTGTCCACCACAAAGAATGACGCCAAGCATTAAAATGAAAATTTATGCAACAGCCAGCCCATTGTTATAAAAATGAAAGCCAGGAGAAACCACAAAACAACACGCTTCCATTTTTCAGTTTCAATTTTTTGAAAATCACCACTTTTGTTCGTGGCCAATATCTTGGTGATGTCGTTGAGCCTTTCGATTTTCATGGCAAAATCACCACTCAGCTTTCCGCGAATGGCCTGCAAATTGTCGAGCACATTTTCCAGTTGATCGGGCAATAAATCATTTAACGTTTCCTTCAACCGCTTGGCCAATGTGGGGGATTTGCCGTTGGTGGAAATGGCAATCTTCAAATTTCCCTTTCTCACCACCGATCCGAGATAAAAATCGCAGAGGTCAGGCGTATCAGCAACGTTGATCAATTTGCCTTTTGCTTTTGCTTCTCGTTGAATGGATTGGCTTACCTGCTTATCGTTCACGGCAACAATCACCAGGTCAATACCATCCAAATCTTCTGACATGAATGGACGCTCGATCAATATGATGTTAGTATGTTTCTTGGCAAGCGTTTTAATTTCCGGATGGAATGTGATACTAATTAACTTGATGGATGTATTAGGGGAATTTTGCAGCACAGCATTCAACTTCTCTACCCCTACCGCACCCCCACCAATAAGCAAAACCTTGAGTTGCTCTAATTTAAAGAATACTGGAAAGAGATTATTGGTCTCTTTTATTGGTGGATACTCATTCAACGTTTGGGAGCATTTATTTTATCGACAGCGGAAAGCGTGTGCCTCACCTTTCTCTCCAATTTATCCCACTGCTTTCCTTCCATGATTTCTTTGGAAATAAGTTTTGAACCAATCCCAACACAAAAGACTCCCGCCTCAAACCATGCCGCTAAGCTTCTCTTTGTCGGCTCTACTCCTCCCGTTGGCATCAGCCTGAGACCGGGCACAACAGGAAGTACGGAAGAGACAAATTCAGGGCCCAACACCGCTCCGGGGAAAATTTTTATCAGTTCTGCACCAGCTTCCCTGGCTGAAACAATTTCAGTCAACGTGCCACAACCTGGAATCCACATCGTTTGATGGGCCAGGCAAGCAACTGCCATTTCCTTTTTAAAGATGGGCGACACAATAAATTTTGCGCCAGCTTCAATAAATTTTTCTGTCGCTACAACATCCATGATCGTGCCGATGCCGAGGATAAGACCCTTAAATTTTTTAGTGTATTCCACGAGTTGCACAAAAACAGGATACGCATTTTCACCCCGGTTGGTAAACTCAAAAACCCGTATGCCCCCTTGATAACAAGCTCCAATAACTTTTTTTGCGATGACAATATCTGCGTGATAAAATACAGGGATGACGCCTGTTCGTTTCATGGTGGTAAGTATTTTTTCTTTTGATAATTCCATAACTAACGTAATAATTTCCCTATGTTTTCACCCTTCACCAAAGCATTAATTTCCTCAATCGTTACTGCGTTGACATCGCCCGGGATGGAATGCTTAAGAACACTTGCCGCGATTGCAAAATCAAGGGTTTCACTTTCTTGCAAATTATTGATCAGTCCATAAATCAGGCCAGCCATAAATGCATCGCCCGACCCCACCCGATCAACCACGTGCGTGATTTCATATTCTTTAGACCTGTGGAGTGAATTTCCACTCCACAGCAC
>JAYVMP010000143.1:0-3607 GCA_043758895.1 Bacteroidota bacterium | reverse complement strand
GCGTTTTCCATCCCGAAAAATGCGATCGAATTCGCGGAAAGCGCGAAGAAAAAGAAGCTCGAAGCACAGTTTTCGATTAATCCCTTGCGCAAACTCTTTTATGTCTATGTATTGCAAACGGACGACCAATCGGCCGCCTTTGAAGAAGCAAAAAAATTAAGGAAGGATACCCCTTACTATGATACCTGGGTGTTTACCGGTACCCTCGGTGATGAAACCAAGAGCGGTGCCGATCTTAACCCGCTGACGGGGAAGAGCATAAAAACGATCGAAGCAGTTGATGTGAAAGAAACCTTGCCAGGGATGGTACCGCCCGTTCAAGAAAATAAAATGGCGAGCGCTTCACAGAATCCAGTTGCCATTTCCGGGCAGCAACCCACTGACGCACTAATCGAAGAAGTGCCCGAAGGCAGCAAAAAATTTCTATTTAAAATATCAACGCATGAAAGGGAAATCGATGGCGATGTTGATGTGATGGACCTCGATAAAGCCAAATTGCGCAAAGCTGCTTCCTATCGCGGCAATGACGTGATTGCCATCAGGCCGGTAAATAATTCAGGAAATATAGCACTGGTTTGTGAAGTGTTTGGCTACCGTAAAATGCAGCAGATACTCAACTTTAACGCACCGCAACCCAATGAATCTGTTGTGGTCGATGAAACTAAGATCACCGTGTCCTTCGAGCTGGTGAGACTGAAGAAAGGTGACTTTGCGGTCATGTACAATGTTTATTTCTTTAAAGATGCGGCCGTGATGCGCCCGGAGTCCCACTATGAAGTAACCAGCCTTTTGGAGATGCTTCAGGAAAACCCTAAATACAAAATCAAAATCCACGGGCATACCAACGGCAACGCTTCAGGTAAGATTATCTCCATGGGCGAATCCAAAAATTTCTTTGCGCTCACAGACACTAAAGAGGGTCATGGTTCAGCAAAACGATTATCGGAAGAGCGGGCAAAAGTGATTCAGAATTACCTGATTGCACAAGGTATTGACCCTACGCGCATGCAGATCAAAGCATGGGGCGGCAAACGCCCAGTTTATGACGAAGACTCGCAGCAAGCCCATGCCAATGTTCGCGTGGAGATTGAAATTTTGGAAGACTAAGAATTTATGGTGAAATTTCCCGCATGGGGATATTCACCAGCGATCTTTCACAAAAGAAATTTCCAATTCAGCAAAAAATTCCTGCCAAGGCAGTGCGGAGACCCGTACTTGAGATAATCAAAAAAGAAAACCCTCATTTTACAGATGAAAGTTGTCTTTCACTTTCTGAACTGAGCCATTACCGGCACCGCTACATTGAGAGCTCACTTCAACAAGAATTAGGGTCGCTTTCAATGCTTGAGAAAGAGGTGCTCAAGGCCATGCAGGAAGGCGAGGTTATTTCTGAAAATGTGGACAAGGCAGTTGACGAAAAGTTGACCTACGGTCAGCAGCTTTCGGATAAAATTGCCTCATTTGGAGGAAGCTGGACTTTTATCCTCAGCTTCTTTTTCTTTTTGGCGGCATGGATCGGTTTTAATATTTATTCGCTCACCCAACCGTTCGATCCGTTTCCCTTTATTTTGTTAAACCTTATCCTCTCCTGCATTGCAGCCATGCAAGCTCCGATCATCATGATGAGCCAAAATCGACAAGAAGAAAAAGACCGTGAGCGCAGCAAGCACGATTATCAGGTGAATTTAAAAGCTGAACTGGAAATCCGGATGATGCACGAAAAGATCGATCATCTGATACTTAATCAACAACAGCGCCTTTTTGAAATCCAGCACATTCAAATTGAGATGCTTCAGGAAATACACGATCGGTTGGCAACTTCGAAAAGCAAATCGGAAACCCCATAGGCTGTTCAATGTGATTCAAAAAATAATAAACGAATTGCTAGCAGTTACTCTTTGCCCCAAAAAGTATTTAATATTGATTTGGAATAATGACCCACCCACTATGATGCCCTTACGATTACCCTTGGTTGTCTTGTTGCTCGCTTTTATTTCAGCAAGTGTGCCCGCACAAAATTCTATCCAACCCAAGCACTATGTAGTGATCGGGGCATTTCGCATGCTGGACAATGCGGTACGCTTCACCACCATGGCCAACAAAAAAGGGTTCACGACTCAATATGCCATCAACCCCGCCAGGCAACTCTATTATGTTTACATTCTTGATACGGATGAAAAGCAGAAAGCCTTTAATTTGTTGATCAAAATAAAAGTAGAAACCAATTATAAAGATGCCTGGGTCTTTTCAGGAAAATTAGGCAAAGAGGACATTTTTAAATCAGCGCCAATAGTTGAGCCAAAATTACGGCCTGTAAAAGAACCTGTGGTTGCCCCACCTCCAATCAAAGACACGGTAAGAATTTCTCCACCCCAAATTGATTCTGCCCTCATCAAAAAACCAGCAGAAATCAAAAAAACTAAAGGCCTGCCATTTTATATTAAAGTGTTGAGCAAAGAAGACGGTAAAGAACTGTTTGGCAATTTGCAATTGCAAGAACCTGGCGGAACGCAATATGCAGCTATAAAAAGCGGAGAGATCGTTTACATGGAAGCACCAAAAAACAAAAGAGGAACATACAATGTGATAGCCCAGTTGCCCGGCTATAAGCAAAGTAATCTGGTTTTCCCTTATTCCAATGGAGCAGCCGAGCGGGGTTCACAGAATGAGGTGATCATTACGCTCACCTTGACCAAATCGAGAAAAGGTGACTACGTTGATTTTAACAACGTTCACTTTTTTAAGAACACATCGGTGATGCAAGCCGAGTCACAAAATGAATTGGATGGGTTAGTGAACCTGCTCAAGGAAAACCTGAAGTATAAAATCAAAATTTATGGTCACTGCAATGGCAAACAAGCACGGGAGTCATATACTTTGGGCACGAGCACTAAATTTTTTGCAATGGACCCCACGGGCAACAAGAAAGAAACCATCTCATCAAAAGAACTTTCTCTCGCCCGTGCCGAAACGATAAAATCTTATCTTGTTCAACAAGGCATCGAGGCGAAACGCATAAGCACCAAAGGCGAAGGAGGGAAAGTGCCGCTTTACCCGGAAGGCGGAACACTCGGCCAGTACAATGACCGCGTGGAGGTGGAGTTTGTCAAGAATTAGATATCCTAAAAATCAGTATTGCCCTTCCACCAGCACCAAATTGATCCGAGGGGAAACTACTACTTTTTTGAAATGGTTCACTTTTTTTTCAAGGCTTTGGGCCGAAAAGGCTGATGGTCATAGCAGCGGTAGCCAGTATCGCGAATAAAGTTTTCATAGAGAAGATTTTTTAATAAGACTCGGAGGAAAGGCGAAAGGTTGCGCCTGGCCGGTTTCTTTTTTTTGTTTCCGTGCGAAGCCTTTAAGCTTTGCTGTGTCTTAAATAATTAAATAGCCGTTGGTACTGAAAATATTCTACTCCCTAACATTGAATAAGGAAATTCAGATTGCATTCACTAATATTCAACTTTAACCTAATGAATTAGCAGCCATGACAACCATTAAAGTTTCCGGAAAAACCATTGTACTATTTTTGATGCTTTCGGTTTTCTCATCCATCTCGTTTTCCCAAGATCCCGGTAAGGCAAAGTTTATTGATCCTGCCAACATG
>JAYVMP010000142.1:0-11496 GCA_043758895.1 Bacteroidota bacterium | reverse complement strand
CGTTATTAAAATTGAGACAAGCCCGCAGGAAGTATAGATAAGAACTCCTACTTCAAAATGATAAACCCTGAGATCATGGGCAGAAAAGTTAAAGCGAAGAAGATAACCGAGCAGGGCAGAAAAAGAAACGAGGGCGATGTCAATGATAACAATAATCCAACGGGGCAAAATCCTCAGGTTACGGATGTAGCGGGTGAAGACTTTAACCATCTAATTATTTAGTACGGTTGCGAAACGAGTGAACTATCTTCCTTACCCCAAAAAGCCCTCCCAGTCCGATCAGGTATTCAATGCCCGTGATGGGCACCCCAGGTACGCCACCACCGCCCGGATCGCCCGGTTGGCAATATGCAAAAGACGTGGCCCAGAAAAAAAGCACAACTATAAACGAATGCCTCATTATTTTTTAGTCTTTAATGATCTTAACAAAATAATTTTTACCACCCACAGTCACGTTGATCAAGTACAATCCTTTTGAGTAGGCGGAGAAATCAATTTGCAGCGATAACGGATCACCAGGGCTCAGCGCGTTCATTGTCTCAAGAATCCTGCCCTGGCTATCAAATAATTTTAGGTTTTCAAATCCTTTTGGCGCGCTCAGTTGAAGTCGATCTTTCACCGGGTTAGGGAAGGCATTTATAATTTCATCGTTGACACCGGTTTCCAAACCAGTTACCACCATGACCACATCATTTGAAGTCTTTGAGCAAGAGGAACTGTTCGTGACTTTTACACTATAGGTTCCTGATTTGGTTGCCTGGTATTGCTGTGTGGTTGCCCCGGCAATAGGTGTGCCACTTAGCAGCCATTGGTTTCCGGATGTCGAATTACTGTTTAATAGCTGTCCATTTACCGTTACGATCGGTTTGGCTATGGATATCACCGCGACAGTGATTGAAGCCCTTGTGCTTTGGCAACCGTCTGCATTCACAGCCAATACATAGTAGGTCTTGGCAGCGCTTAGCGTATCGGTTTGAAATGTGGCTCCAGTTGCTCCCGGTATTGATGTTGTTTTGTTCAATGAGTCGTACCAGAGATAGCTTCCATTAGCCGGTGCCCCATTGGCCGTAAGGTTTGCCTTGGAGGATTGGCATATTGTATCATTGACCACTTTGGGCATATTGGCAAGCGCGTTAAGCTGGTATTGGAATGCACTGCTAAATGTTTTGGTTGAACAGCCTCCAGCCGTTGTGGCGACCAAGTCAATGGCATTTGATCCCGCCACAAGTTTAGTCTTATCGATGGTAGCGGTTATTGCTTGCCCTGTGCCGTTAGTGATTGCTGAAACAGGGTTTCCACTAATCATAAATTGGTAATTGATCCCTGCCTGTGAAGTGAAATTAACTGGCAAGGTGGCCGGATCGCATCGGTTGCTAACCGACAGCGGAGGGCTCACAGCATTTACCTGCGGTGCTAAAAACTGCATCTCAAAACGGCTGGTGCCAAAAGAACTGGTATCTGCGGTTATAGTAAAGCCGTATTGAAGGCTATCGGTAACAGTTATTTGTTTGCTCAAAAAATGATCTACAAGCGTGACGCTATATCCCAGGTTAATCGATTTAAGGTCTGTAAACACTAAGGTATAGCTTCCTACAGGGGCATCCGTCACTTTTAATTTTACAGACTCCGTGCAGGCAACAGGTGGCATACCGTTGATGGCCATATCCATCTTCGAATTGGTGGTGTAACTTGAAATATTGATGTAGCTGTTCATGCCAAGGCTGGAGACATAATTCCCATTTTTTCTTTTGAGCCCATCATAAAGTGTATCAAAATTGACCGTAGCTCCCGGCCTGAACATGACCACGGCATCATCTACCTCTGTGGGCGAGTGCAACGTTACGCGCACAAAATTTTGGGCTGCGGCCTCACGCACAAAAGTAGGCTGCGTGGTTGTTTTTACTGCCTCTGTCATTTGTAAATTAGTGGCACTCGCTGAGTTGACCCAAAAAGACTGGCCAATGGGTATTTCTCCTCTCCAATTCGTATTGAAACTACAACCGGTGCAAGTGCCTGACCCTGCCAAATAGGTAGCAAAGGTATTATTGGCAATTCTCAGGTTCATTGTATTGCTTAAGCCTGTTCTTGTCATCAAGTTCCAACCAACTGCCGAAGGATAGGGATTAGGGATTAGGTTCCACCCCGGAGAGGCTGTACTCAACGGGATATTGACAGTGCCCTTAGTAATAGTGCCCGTAGCGCTAACGGTGCAATTACCCGTCAAATAAGTGTAAGCCGAATAGCCAACGGTATTGGATAATGGGGTAGAACCAGTACTCACCCCACTCCCTACGGCAACATATGCCTGCGTGGCTGCATTAAAGTAATAGACAGAAGCAGCAGTCTGATCCACAACTCCATTTGATCCATTTGGGCTTGGATTGGTGAAGTTGCCCGTAACAGGAAAGGCAGTTTGCCAAATTCCAACATTTCCGTTGGTGATTGGCATTGCGAGATAACGCCAGTCACCAGGGCCGTTAATAAATCTTTGGACGGTAACATTACCCGTAAAATTGGAAGGTGTTCCAAGAGCGCCAATCATACCGGTAGAAGATTGGCCGGAAGAGGCTAACGTTAAAGTACCGGGGTTGGCATTGAATGCACCACTCCCTGACAAGCTCAATATCCCGTTTAAAGACATTGCCCCATTATTGGTGACACCTGCTGAATTGGACACGGTAATATTGCTAAGCGAAGTGGTACCAGTAATGGATTGAGCTGCTGTCCCATTAAATGTAATCGTTCCGCTATTGCTGTTGAAAGTGCCGTTGTTTGTGAAGTTGCCGCCTAAACTTAAAGTAGAAGGTGGCGTTAAGATGCCGGTGCCCGTAATTGTAAGATTGTTTAAGGAGGTGGCCGAAGAACCGCTCATGGCAGTTGTTCCTGTAATACTCAACGTACTTCCGGATGGGGTAAGGGTAGCATTATTGACCAAGTTCCCCGAAAGGCTTACTGTATTTGAGCCAAAGTCTATCGTGCCGGCCGTGAGGGTAAGCCCGTTTTGTATAGAGATATTCTGACTTAAGGTAAGTGTTCCAGTAGACTTATTTAATTGGAGTCCTCCGTTAAAGTTAGCTGTTCCTCCTCCATTGATGCTTTGAGAAGAAGTTCCATTAAAAACGGTTTGCTGAGCCGATGAGTAAGTAACGCCAGTACTAGAAAAAGTTAAGTTTCCAGCTATACTGATAGATGTTGATCCAGAAACACTTTTTGTGCCACCGCCTCCCAAAGTCAAATTTCCATAGATGGGCGAGGGTGAAATGTTTTGATTGGATGTGGAATTTAGATTAACAGAACTAGTGGGATCCAATGATGTCGTAGTTGGTGAAGTTGATTGAAACCACCAACCTTGAGTTTGGTTAGTAACGCCACTGTAAGAACTATTCAACACTGCTGAAGGGCCTAGCGTAAAACTTGAAGAATTAACGTAGCTGGAAGTTGTGAGTGTTCCATTAATAGTTAGCGTTCCAACAGAAGTTGTAGTTGAACCACCATGGATAGGATCTCCTGTTGTGATCGCAGCACCTGATACGACTGTAAGTAACCCGGATGTTCCTACTTGAATAAATGCACCTGGGTCAGGGGTCAACGTTCCGGAATTTACGATCAATGCATTGGTCACGCCTAGATTGGTAATTATAGATCTTGTAACACCCGATCCAAAATCAAAAGTGACTCTGCCCAAAGGTGATGTGTTATCAAATGCATAAATGACATACGCTGGCAAATAATTGGTAGTGATATTTGCGCCCGTAAGCCTAATTTTAGAAGTACTAGAAAAAGTTACAGCCGGATTTGCTACTGGAACAGCTTCACTTAAACCGATACCATCCCAACCCGTGAGAGTTCCAGTTACAGTAATTGTACTAAAGCTCGTTAGGCTCAAAGAGGCCGTTGCCTTATTCGCATCAATATAAAGGTTCCTGCACGAATTAGTAGTGGATGAGGTAACAAGAAACCCATTTGTGTACGCATCATCAGTAGCTGTAGGGGTTGCTGCTGAACCAGCAACTCCACTTGGAGTCGAAGCCCAAATAGCTGATGTCCAGTTTCCATCAATACGGGCATACCGCTGTGCGTTTGACTCCGTTAAGAATAGAATAAGGGGAGAAACCAAAAAAATGAATTTCAGCCAGCTAAAATCTCTCATTTTCATTTGTTTACACTACCCTAAGTGAGTGATCAGATTCCAAGTTATTGAATTAAAACTTTCAAAGATAATAAATATACCGTTTTTTACTATCGTTGATGCCATCCGGTTTAGTTATGTAACCCAAATTGTAGTGGCAAGCAGCTCTAACATTACCCTTGCGCTTTTCTCAACTTCTCAATAATAAATTCCAGTTCACTGTTGGTAAGGTTAGACCCCGAGGGCAGGCACAGGCCTCTTTTGAACAGCGATTCGGATACCCCGTTTACATAAGCAGGGGCATCCTTAAACACGGGCTGCAGGTGCATAGGCTTCCACAAGGGGCGGGTCTCAATGTTATGCGTTTCCAGTTCAACCCGGATTTCCTCACTTGCATTTTTGCACGGCTTCGATCCGATCAATACCGTAGCCAGCCACCGGTTGGAAAATGAGCCTACCAGTTCCGGCTGAAATGTAAAAATGGATGGATCCAAATTCTCTTTGTAAGTTTCAAAATTCTTTCTGCGCTGGCGGATGCGTTCTTCTACTACTGCAAACTGCCCCAACCCAATGCTCGCACAAATGTTGCTCAACTGATAATTGTAGCCGATCTCCTCATGTTGAAAGTAAGGCACAGGACTTCGCGACTGGTTAGACAAAAACCTTGATTTGTCAATCCATTCTTTATGGGAAGACACAATTGCCCCACCCCCGGAAGTCGTGATGATTTTATTCCCATTAAACGAATAGATGCCCATGTCCCCGATCGCTCCTGCTTTTCGTCCAAGATACGTTGAACCCAATGCCTCGGCCGCATCTTCAATCACCGGAATGCCGTAGTGTTTTGCTATTTCCATAATCTGTGTCATTTGGGCGGGCATGCCAAAAAGATGGACTACGATGACCGCTTTTGGTTTTTTTCCTAAGCGGACCCGATCAAGGATTGCTTTTTCTAACAGTTCCGGGTCCATGTTCCAACTAACAGATTCTGAGTCAACAAAAACGGGTGTGGCGGATTGATAGATGATGGGGTTGCACGAACCGGAAAAAGTAAAAGTGGAACAGATCACTTCATCGCCTTTGCTCACCCCCAAGGCAATCAGGGATAGGTGGATGGCAGCCGTACCCGAACTCACCGCGAGCGCATGGCTGACCCCGTTGTATTCTGCAATCCTTTTTTCAAACGTTGTGATGGCAGGGCCTGCCGGTGCAATCCAGTTGCTGTCGAATGCCTCCTTTACAAATTTTAGTTCTTCCCCACTCATGTGGGGGGGTGAAAGGTAAATCCGTTTGTTCATCCTTGACGGGACAGTTTTTGATAATAAATGGCCGGGATCAGCAAGATCATCAACGTTGGGTTAATGATCAAGCGGTGAAATTGGGAAAGCAAAGGCGATGATATTTCTGAGGTACCTTCGAGTTGTAGTTTCAAGATCAGGTAAAGCGGCAAAAGGATAAGCCCGTCAATCAATTGGACCATAAGCGCAAGTCTCGTCACCTTCCAATCTTTAAACCAAGCGATAATAAAAATCAGCATGAACAAATCGTTCAACAAAACACGAAGGATTTTCCGCAGGGCAAACCGGACTTGGCCGGAGATTTCATAGTGATCCAAAAACGAAAAATCCTGAAGCAGAAAAGTGAGCACGATCCCCCAAATTGCAACCGCAACCCAAAGTGCATTAATAAAGCGGTTATTGCTGTTGGTGTTCATCTGTTTTAGGGTACACATTCAATGACATTAAAGTAAGCATGGTTGCCACAAAGGCACTAAGGCACAAAGGGGATTTCGGGTATTCATAATTCCTTTGGGTTTGCTTCGTTAACAGGTCTCTCCGCACGTACTCGTTTTACCCAATGAAACCATAATACAAACACCATGAGGTAGATCATGCCCGTAAAGAAATACTTATGGAAAAAATAGAGTTGCTGAGGGAAATAAAGCGCCACGCCATACAAAAGGCCAACGCGCAGCAGGTTTATTGCATGGATGGCTACCACTCCAACCAAAACAAATTTTATCAACTCCCTTCTGGGCCCGCTAAACGCCAGTAAAAAACTGACATATACGATCATTACGTTGAGGCCGTTGCAGCCTTCAAAAACATTGATCGTAATTCCGTGATCATTGGCAACAGGAATATATTCGCTCAAAGCGGAGGGATAATAAACAACGGACGGATCAAAAAGGGAAAGGAACCAAACCACCTGGCCCGTAACCACGCGGGTAAACACATCAGAACCAGGTAAGGCGTGCCGGATGTAAAGTCCGTAAAGGGTATTTAAAATAACGTACAACCCAACAAACACCAGAAGGAAAAGGATTGCATTTTTATTTTCTTTAAGGAGGTTCATTTGTGATGTAAAACTAAAAATTTAACTGGCACCGCGAGTGCCTGCGTAGGGAGTAGAAGGGATCTCCTGGGGTGCTTCCGCCCCTGCTCACCGCGCTGGTGATTGCACTCAAGAGCTTACCCGGGCCGGAACGCCAACGATCTTCAGGTCACTTCCGAAACTTTTGGTGACCACAGACCCCGCTCCTATCCTGCAGTTCGCTCCAATGGTTATGCCTTGGATGATTCTCGAACCGGTGCCCATCACGCAGCACGCACCAACGGAAACATTTCCTGAAATACTACAGCCCGGCATCACGGTGCAACACTGCCCTAACTTTGCATCGTGGCCGATGGTAGTCGATAAATTGACAAGGCCAAACTCGCCAATTTCAATTCCGGTGGTGAGAATAACCCCTGCGGTAACGATGCATCCTCTTCCTAGTTTATTTCTATTCGAGTCCAAACCAATCACTTGCGGGTGAATGAGAGTCGGAAAATTAATCCTGGAGTTGGTAATCCGATTGATCAGGTTAAACCGGATAACCGGATCGGCCACAGCGACACACACCGACAGCTCATCGGAATGGGAATTCAGGTCATTGCTGTTTCCTAAAACTGTAAGCCCATCGACTTCGTCCTCCTTTTGAAGGCCGTCATCAAAAAAGCCAATGACATCCCACGTAGGTGTTTGGCGGTTGATCTGCTGGATCAGTACAGCTGTTTCGCGACCGAAACCTCCCGCCCCATAAATGGCCAATGTCTTCAATTCCCTTTAAATTTTTCTTCACCCAAAGATACATCCTTCTTGAAAGAAAAAATCAGCACCAGTGTCTTTACGAGAATTAAAATATCAAGTTTAAAAGAAACATGATCGGTATAGTAAACATCCAACTCAAATTTTTTCTCCCACGAAATCGAATTCCTCCCATTGACTTGCGCCCATCCGGTAATGCCTGGCTTTACGTGATGCCGTTGAATTTGATCCTTCGAATAAAGTGGCAGGTATTCTTCCAGCAGTGGCCGCGGACCGATGAACGACATCTCACCGCTTACTATATTCCAAAGCTGAGGCAGTTCATCTAAGTTGGTGAAGCGTAAAAATTTCCCCAAGGCAAAGCTCCGTTGCGCCAATGACAGCTCCTCGTTCAATGATAAAGTACGGAATTTCCACATCCAAAAAGGCGCGTTGTTTTTCCCGATCCGATTTTGCTTGAAGAATATTGGGAACTCGACAAGTATCGCATACGCAAGAAAGATCAATAAAAAAACCCACGATAGCAGAATGGCTGCGCTCAACACCATGAGCAAATCAAAAACCCTTTTGCCGAGTACCTTATAAAACATGGGTATTCGGTTTATAATAGTAGCGTTTGAGTACGATGTAAGTCAGTGAAAGCAAAATCAATAGCGAAGCACCCAGGAGGTATTGTTGTTGCGGGCTTTGCGTGAGATGATCAATGATAAGGGTACTTGCCAAGGCCTGGGCAGCCATGTACATCAACGTCATGGGCAGATGCGGCAACCCGGTTGATGAAATAACGACTTGGTACAGATGAAGGCGATGTGCTTTAAAAATATTTTGTCTAAGGATTAACCGATGAATGACGGTGAGCACACTGTCCGTTCCATACACGGCAAGGAATAAAATAAAAACATAATTGTGCGCAGCCATCGCCAGCTTTAAGATCAGGTAGATGATAGCAAATCCAATCGTAAGGCTGCCGACATCCCCCGCAAAGCAGACTGCCTTTGTTCGGAAATTAAAGAAGCTGAAAATGACCAAGGCCACAGACATGACCAACAGTAAATCGTTATCCACAAAAGGAAAGATAAATGAATTGACATACAGCAAACTCGTTAACACCACCAGGCTGTATCCCCCGGTGATGCCATTGATGCCGTCCATGAAGTTGTAGGCATTTACCGTACCTGTAGCAACAAACATCAAGAATAGGATAGTCCACCACGCGTGCGCAAAAATAGCCAAGTCATAAAACACCAGCAGCATGGCCACCGCCTGCACCGTAAACCGAACGGAACGGCTTAGGCTGTGGATGTCATCCATAAGCCCGACAATTGCTATCATCGTAAGCGCGATGACAAAATAATAACTGACCTCGCCCATAAAAAAATAAAATAAAAGCAGGGCGACAGGAAAAATTATCCCACCACCCCGGATGGTCGGCTTCTGGTGCAGACTGCGGTCGTTCGGCTTATCCATTATTCCATAAGCCCGGGCAAGCCTAAAATAAATTAGTTCAATACCCAGCAAAACCAGGGCAACCGGAAGAAAATATATTCTATTCACGGAATGAGTTTATTGTTTTTACCAAACCTTCCCGCGGTCCTTGGGGCAAGTGACCATTCAACGCTTCCAAAAGTTTTCTATTTGATACCATCAGGTCTTCTGTTAGTTTGTTCAGTATATGTTTCTTCCCCATTAACGTGGCGAGCAGCTTCACCCAACGTTGAGGAATATTCATTAACCGCGGCTTCATGCCCAAAGCAGCGACAATAATTTCATATACTTCTTTTGTAGAAAGGTATCCCTCGTCAGCTAAATGATAGGTGCCTGACGGAATCTCCTTTTCCAAAAACTGCTGCACAATAAAGGTAAAATTAGTGATGTTCAAAAAAGAACGCTGATTTTCAAACCTGCCCAATGGATAAGGAATTCCCGTCTTCACAAAACGGTACAGCAAATTAAGATTGCCTTTATTGCCTGGCCCGTGGATCATGCCCGGCCTAAAAATAAAAAATGACTTGCCCGGTTCAAGGTTGCCGGCCTGCAGGTATTGCTCGGCTTTCAATTTTGATTTTCCATAGTCCGTTACCGGATTTGGAACAGTTTCTTCCGTTACCGGCTCGCGCGAAATGTCAACAGCCGCCTTGATCGAACTTAAGAAAATAAATTTGGATGCGTTTGATTTCAGAAATTCATCGTAAACATTTTTTGTGTTCTCGTAATTGACACGGTAATAATCCTCCGTTTTATAACGGTTGCTTAAATCGTGTGCTATTCCTGCCAGGTGAACCACCGCATCGATTTTCAATTCATTAAGAACGGATGCTGAACAACCGGACACGAGTTCAATTTTATTGTGCCGAAATTGTTGACGGGCTTTTTCTGCATCGCGGCTAGCACCGAATAATAAATAATTATCAAGTCCATTAAAATGCTTCACAAGATTAGACCCGACAAAACCAGTTGCCCCCGTTATCAATACGCTTTGCATGTGTTACTATTTTGTGTTTTAATGGCCTCCCGGAATGCCCCTACCTGATTCTCATTCTTTTGGGTCTGCTTTGCCGAAGGTCTTTTCATCGGGAATTGAAAAGTTCAAAAAGTTTAATGAAATATTTGGGATACACGTTGAAGATATTGGTAGGGATTCCGTTCTCGCGGCAACCCCTGATGATCTCGTTATTGAGAACAATATTGCTTCGGATTCCATTGGAGCTTACTCCTCCTTTTCGCATCGTCACCATATTGAGGGGCAAATAGCGGTATTTTATTTGATGAACATACAAAAACCGGATGAGCAATTCGTAGTCGGCAGCAATTTTATAATCTATTTTAAACAGCCCGATCTGCTCATAGTGTTTCCTTCGCACAAAAAACGTTGGGTGGGCCGGCATAAATCCTTTGGCGAATTTTTCAGGTCTCCATTTTGCTGAAGAATAGCTACGGACTATTTTTTTTAAATTGCGTGAATCCACAAAAACAAGATCGCCAAAGACCGCATCTAGGGAAGGGTCTTCAAACGCGGTGGCTACTTGCGAGACAATAGTAGTGGCTGAATAAAAATCATCGGAGTTCAAAATCCCCACTACTTCCCCGGTGGCCATTCTGATGGCCTTGTTCATGGCATCGTAGATTCCTTTGTCCGGTTCGCTGACCCATTTGCTGATAAACGAAGCATAGGATTTAATAATCTCCACCGTTCCATCAGTCGAGTTGCCATCAGCCACAATATACTCGATGTTTTTATAGTCTTGAGAGCGAATCGATTCAATCGTGTCTTTGATGGTGGCTGCAGAATTGTACGAAACGGTGATCAACGAAATTTTCATTGGTATTAAATTCAAGAGGTATCCTACACCCCGGGCTCCATGCTGTAAACCTAATAACTATTACCGCTCCAACACACAGTTCTCCAGCACCAGCATGTCCATCTGCGTCCTTAAATAACAATCAAGGGCTTCTTGTGGCGTGTTGACGATGGGCTCATTTTCATTGAAGGAGGTGTTGAGCAAAATGGGCACTCCTGTTTTCTGCCTGAACCGCTCGATGAGTGCATAATACCTGGGCGACACTTCCTTTGATACCGTTTGCAAACGGCCCGTGCCATCCACATGCGTAACGGCAGGGATGGTTTCCCTTTTTTCTTTGCGGATGGGAAATACTTTTTCCATGAAAGGAACATCTTCTGTCTTCTCAAAATACCCGCCCGTGTATTCTTGGAGAATGGATGGCGCGAAAGGGCGGAAACTTTCCCTTCGTTTGATTTTTGAATTCAATAAATCCTTGGCCTTCGGGTTTCGTGGATCGGCCAGTATCGACCTGGCGCCCAGTGCCCGTGGGCCAAACTCAGCCCTACCAGAAAACCATCCCACCACACCGGGTTCAATCAACTTGTCCGTAATCTTATCATACAACGCTTCATCGCTCAGCCGCTGGTACCGGATGTTATTCGCTTTCAATATTTTTTCAATTTCCTCGTTTGAAAATTTACTTCCGGTGTAAGCCGAATAGATGGCCTTGTTCCGCTCCTGTTTTAAGATATGGTGGTGCGCATACAAGGCACTGCCCATGCTGATGCCGGCATCGTGGCCGGCCGAAGGAATATAAAGATTTTCAAAAGCAGTCTTTTCAAGAATCTTTCCATTGGCCACCGAATTTTGTGCCACCCCGCCCGCGAGGCAAATATTTTTTAACCCCGTTCTCTTTTGAAGGTGATTTAATATATGGAGGATCAATTCTTCACAAACTTTCTGTACACTCGCGGCCAGGTCCTTATGATGTTGGGT
>JAYVMP010000141.1:0-22126 GCA_043758895.1 Bacteroidota bacterium | reverse complement strand
GAAATAAGTGGAGGCATGAACGAGGGTGACCAAAAAACATCCGCAGGCTGACTGGTGATTTGCTTAGCTAAATGGAGTGGTGACAATGGGCTGCCAAGTGAAAAGGATTTACCCACTTCACTGATTTTTATATTTGGAGGCGCGCGTTTGATCACTTCCCGATAAACTCGACCAATACCCGAGTCCCCATCCCATCGAGAATCAACCAAAATTTTCATATGTATCGAGCAAATATAGAACCTCTGACTTCAATCAGTTGCAAAGCCAAGTATACAAAAAAAAATCATCTCACCATCCTGATCGAATGTCAGTCTTCGCAGGTGCTGGTGCCTTTCCCCAAGGCGCGGTGCTAGCTAAACAACATCGGTTTATCGTTGGTGTCGATATGGCTTTCCGATTTCATTTGTTCGAAGTCTTATCATTCGGATGCATTCCTGCTCTATCCACATGTAGTATCGCGATCAAAGCATGGACTGGATTTATATGGGAGTTGGAAGCTCGCAGATATTCGCTTGTTCCTTGAAATTCTCATAGCAACGACTAACTTTGCTTGTGATGGATGTTAAAAAGCCTTCCCGTCAGATAAAGCATTAACTACGACAAGCCAAAATGATTTTTTCAAAAATCCTCACCTCTAGAATTATTTGGTTTGGCATGTCAATCGCAGTTTTTTTCATGCCGCTATCGCAAATGATAAGCTCACGTTTATTAATAATACTGGTATTTGTTTCAATGATCTCTCAGTTGAACGGAAATTATTTCAATAAAATACTCTCTACTTCGTGGGATATAGCTATCTATTTTCTTGTGCTTCTATTTGGTTTGCTTTTCTTAAGCGATATTACAATTGGTTTAAATAAATTGGAAACCAATCTATGCCTTTTGGCTTTCCCGATTATCCTTAATCGAGTGGCCCCTGTTTCAGAAGCAAAAGTCCATAATCTTCTATTGATTTTTGCATTGGGTCTATTAGTAGCCTGTTTTGTTTACCTAGGGTATGGTATAAAAAACTCCATTCAGTTGGATACTTGGTCGATCAATACATTTTTCACTGCGTTAAGCATTTTAGATTTCGACCCGACATACATAGCCTACTATTTGGTAATTGGAATTACCCATCAATTGTACGTTCTCTATTATCGTAAAACATCTTTTCACGTTGGGCTTCACGCAGCCGTAGTAATTTTCTTTTTTGGCATGCTGATAGTTTGCGATACAAGTCCTGCTTCCGTGGGACTTTTGCTTGTTTTCTCGTTCTTCATTTTAAAATTTATTTTAGAAAAAGGCGAGAGAGGCAAGTGGATTACCGTTGCTTTGGTTGTTACTTTGATTGGCATTCTGTTCGCTGTAAAAGAAGTGAGAGGATCCCGTTCAGACGAATTTGTAAACGATACTTGGGAACGCTTTGCTCTTTGGAAAGCTACTTGGGCGGCTATACCCAATTATTGGATTGGCGTAGGCACAGGCGGCCAGCGGGAAGTGTTGAACGATTATTTCATGAGTCATGGTTTAGAAAAATTTGCTGTTAAAGAATACAATGCCCACAACCAATTTATAATGACGATAATGACAAATGGCTTCATTGGCTTAGCGGCCCTGCTTTTATTATTTTTGCACCCGCTTTTTATGGCCGTAAAAACACAGAGTATGCTCACGATACTTCTTGTTTTTCCATTAATAATTTTTGCTACTACCGAAGTTATTTTGGGACGCTATCAGGGTGTGGTTCTTGTAGGATTTATTCATCAACTGACCCTCGTGAGCATGATGCAAGAGAATACAAACCCAGAGAATAGAAGCAGATGACTTACGTTGTTCGATTTACATTTGCAATTGTCGATATAGTGTTGCTTAACATCGCGATACTTTCCGGTCTGTATTTAGGAGGCGAAACCAACTTGATTAGCGCCAATTCAGTTTATCTGATTGTGTTCAGTAATTTGGCATGGCTGTTTTTAGTGCTCATTTCTTTTTCCTATCAGGTGAGTAAGCAGTGGTCGCTGTCGTATATTATAAAAAGTCAAACCTCTTTTTTATTTATTCACCTGTTAGTTGTGGCAGGCTTGGTTTTTTTTCTTGATAAGAGTTATGGCCTGCTGCAACTGGCTATTACCTACAATCTTTTTATTGGAGCATTTTTTGGATATCGGCTTTTATATTTCTATTTAAAGCGGGTTTTCCAAAAAGAATCGCTGCACAAAAATTATGCGATCATCGGGAAAAATGTGGTTGGGCAACAAATAAGAAAGCATTATCTTGTCAATAAACAATTGGGTTATCGGTTTGCCGGATTCTTAGATTTTGATGAAGCCCGTATTGATTATAAGGCCACTCAACAATTTTGTATTGTCCACCATGTAAGCGAACTTTTTTTTTGCTTGCCTAATCCAAATCAAGAGAAAATGAATGAATTAGTTGCCTTTAGTTTAAACTCGCTCATTCAGGTGAAGATTTGTTTTGATAATGATAAACCGCAAGAGAACATCACATTTCAAACGAAAGAAAAACCGCCAAGTATAGAAATAAATGTTTTGGCGATCGATCAAATAAGTAATAGGTTACTCAAGAGGGGCTTTGATATTCTGTTTTCTTCAGCTGTTATTATTCTAATTTTTTCTTGGTTATTCCCTATCCTCGCCCTTTTAATCAAAATCTCTTCACGTGGGCCAATATTTTTTGTTCAACAACGAAATGGAGAAGGCAACAAGCCATTTGGATGTATAAAGTTTAGAACCATGATGGTAAATAGGGAACAGGAAACACTGCAGATTTCAAAAGGCGATCCGAGAGTCACATCGGTAGGCTCTTTTTTAAGAAAAAGCAGTATAGATGAATTTCCTCAATTTTTTAATGTACTAATAGGAGAAATGTCAATTGTTGGTCCTCGTCCAAATATGAAGAAACATGACGAAGAATACGAAAATACTATTTTAATATATAAAAACAGGCATTATGTTAAACCGGGGATAACTGGATTGGCACAATGCATGGGATATCGGGGAGAAATCAGAACAATATCAGACATGGAAGGCAGGGTAAAGTTAGATAAGTACTACATTGAAAATTGGAGTTTTTTGTTTGACATAAAAATTATTTACTTAACAGTCTTGAGCTTACTTCGCGGTAGTGAAAAAGCGTATTGAAGCTGACGATCAGCAAGCCTCAAAGGATGATCACGAAATAACTAAACTGGGAGATTTTTTAAGAAGAACGAGCATTGACGAGCCGCACATTTTTTTAATGCCATATTTGTCGTTGGCCACATGCTCAAGCATACCTGGGATTACAGGGCTTAGCTCAATGCTTAGGTTACAGAGGAGAAACTAAAAATTTGATCGACATGGAACCGCGTAAGGATGGATCGATATTACATCGAAAACTGGTCGTTTGCTCTTGATCTAAGGATCATTTTTCTGACTGTTGTGAGCCTGCTTCGTGGCAGTGACAAAGCTTTTTAATTATTGTCTTTACTAAGTCTTCCTTTCACCCTTTAGAAGTTAATTGCTACCTTGGCAACCGATTAGTTCACTTAAAATCCTTCAATAATTTCAATTCGCTCACTCCATGGAAAACCAAAAACCCAGCGCCACTTCTGATGAAATTGACTTAGGACAACTGTTCGCTAAAATCGGTGGCTTTTTTGCCAATATCGGGATGGGGATCATGCGTTTTCTTGCCCTTTTACGGAGAGTGCCATCGGAAAACAAAATACTCTTCACCATCATGACCGTTGTTAGTATCGCTGTTGGCTTTTCTTTTTATTCCTTCAAGGAAAAATATTACGAAACAACCATGATCCTTAGTTCCGATTATTTGAACAAACGATTGGTGGATAATACCATTGAAAAGCTAAATTTATTAGCAGATGAAAAAGACAAAACAGGGTTGGCAAAAGTGCTTAATATCTCGGATACGCTTGCTAAAAGTATAGCTGAGTTTAAAGCAAGACCCTTTGTGGAAGAAAAGGATTTAATAGGGTTGGAGGTATTGAAAGAGCAATTAAAAAACGCGCAACTGGAAAGTAAAAATACAAAAGTGATAGACCAGGTCATTCAGCGGATTGAAATTGAAAACCGGCACGCCTTTGAAATCACGGTGAAGACCTATAACCCGACCATCATTTCAGATTTGCAAACCGCCTTGGTCAATTTTTTCAAGAACAACGAATACATTAAAAGGCGTGTTGAGATAAACAAAAGCAATTTGGTCGAAAAAAAGACCAAATTATTTCATGACCTTCAAAAACTGGACAGTTTAAAATCTGTCATTTATGACAATTACAAAAGCATGGCAGCCCAAAGCAGACAGGGCTCTAACAATGTGATTTTAAGCGATAAGGCCGTTACCGATCCGGTTCAAATCTATAACCAGGATTTACAATTGTATAATGAATTCCAGTTGATCAATTCCGAGATTTACCTCAAGCGGGATTTTGAAGTGGTGGATGGGTTTACCGAATTTAGTGAGCCTTCAAGCCCAAGTACGTTGAAAGTGGTGTTGATTTCACTGTTGATAGGAATCGGAATGGCTTATCTCATAGTGGCGTTAAAATCGTTTAACCAATATTTAGCCAACCTTTCATAAGCCTTTGCAACTGTATTTTCTAATCCGGAAAGAATTCAAACTTGAACTCAGGCGCAAATCAGTGGTGGCTGGCCTGGGGCTGTATCTGTTCAGCATGGTCTTCATCTGCTACTTGGCTTTTGCGCTGAAACAGAATTTCATTACCCCTTTAGTTTGGAATGCACTTTTTTGGATAACCATTTTATTTACGGCCATCAACACGGTAGCAAAGAGTTTCATTGGTGAAAAGAGGGGGCTGGAGATTTACTACTACGCCATCGCCAGCCCCGTGGATATCCTTTTCTCTAAAATGGTTTATAATTTTTTGTTGTGCCTCCTGCTGGCCTTAACAGGTTATTCGTTGTTTGCACTCTTCCTCAACAACCCAATTGCCAATAATTGGATTTTCTTTCTCACCCTCACGTTGGCTTCTGCTGGGTTTGCTTCTTCCCTTACGTTGCTTTCCGGGATTGCTTCAAAGGCCAACAACAGCAACATCCTGATGGCCGTGTTGAGTTTCCCGGTGGTGGTCTCCATTCTATTGATGGCTATAAAAATCACCAAAAACTGTATGGACGGATTGGACCCAAGCATAAGCTATAGTCCGTTGCTATCCTTGCTGGCAATTAATTGTATGGTCACCGCCATTTCTTACCTGCTTTTTCCGTTTATTTGGAGGAGCTGACTATCCTTCTTATTTCGCAAATGATTAACTTTGACAATTAATCAATATTCCATGAAAAGGGAAAAGGTTTTAGAAAGCATAAAAGAACTTCCTGTTGAATTTGATCTTGATGAATTAATGGAACACTTAGTCTTTGTGGAGAAAGTGGAAAAAGGACTCGAGCAATTGGAAAAAGGGAACGTTCTTTCTCACGAAAGTGTAAAAGAAAAAGTTAAGAAATGGTAAAAATAGTCTGGACAACCTTAGCTCTTGATGACCTGAAACAAATCCACGACTACATTTCCCTCGATTCTAAATTTTATGCTGATCGGTTTGTCTCAAAAATTATAAGCAGAGTTGATCAACTGGAGGTTTTTCCGAATTCAGGAAGAGTCGTTCCTGATGTTAACCAAGAGCATCTAAGAGAATTAATAGAAGGAAATTATAGAATCGTTTACAAAATAAATACAGATCATATTGGTATTGTGCGTATTCATCATTCGGCAAGGCTTTTAAAAGAGGTTGAAATTTAAAAATGAAATCCAACTGGTGGAAAGTAGTGTCTGTTGTTTTGTTGATCTATACATTCATCGGTGGCCTGCTTTTTGAAGCCCCGCGTTTGAATATTGTAAACGAAACCATACGCGCCCTGTACTTCCATGTACCGATGTGGTTTGGTATGGTGGTCTTATTTCTGGTGTCAACTATTTATGCAATTCGGTATTTGCGCAATCCAAATCAGAAAGCGGATATCCACTCGGTGGAGTTTGCCAACGTGGGCTTGGTCTTTGGAATATTGGGCATCATTACCGGCATGATCTGGGCCAACTATACCTGGGGCTCGCCCTGGCATGGCGACCCCAAACAAAATGGAGCTGCCATCGCACTTTTAGTTTATCTCGCTTATTTTATTTTGCGTGGCTCCGTAAACAATCATGAACAACGGGCTCGACTTAGTGCGGTCTACAATATCTTCGCATTTGTCGCGATGATCCCCTTACTGTTTATCATCCCTAGAATGACTAGTAGTATGCATCCCGGAAATGGAGGAAACCCCGGGTTTAATACCTACGACCTCGACAGCAGAATGCGAATGGTCTTTTACCCTGCCGTAATTGGCTGGATATTGATGGGCATTTGGATCACTTCCTTGCGCATCCGGATAAAATTAATTGAAGAAAAAATTAATGACCTTGAAGATGAAAAGGACCGCTAAAATTTTATTGGGGCTGCTCTTGCTGCTCAACCCAGTGCTCTTCGCCCAAGATGCCCAAATGGCAGACAACATGAGGGCAGAAGGAAAAATATACGTCTTGGTAGCCATCATCCTGGTGATTTTATTTGGACTGATTACTTATTTGGTTTTTACCGATCGCAAAGTTTCCAAATTGGAAAAGAGACTTAAATACTGGCCTCACGCAAAATTGTAAACGTCATGGCGAAGCACCTGCGATAGATTTGATCCTATTGGAGGGGATCGCTTCCCTTCGCTGGAACTCGCGATGAGTCAACTATTAGTTTTGCGTAACATCAGTAAATTAAGTAGCTCTCAATTGTGTAATTTTGTTACATGAAACGCTCGCACATCACCGCCATTGTAGTCATCGCGGCAGCCATCGCCATCATCATCGCAACGGCCGGTGACGCCAGTACATACGTGAATTTTGATCAGGCTTATCAGATGGCCTCTACGGGAAATAGCACCCAAATTCACGTAGTGGGCCAATTGAAAAAAGAAAATGGTCAAATTGTGGGCCTCGAAAACAGCGAGGATAAACTTTCCTTTTCGTTCATCTTAGTGGATGACAATAAAAAGGAACAAAAAGTGATTTATAATGAACCCATGCCTCCTGATTTTTTGCGCAGCGAAAAAGTAGTCGTGATTGGCAACTATCAAAACAACCAATTCATCGCCAAGAAGATCCTCCTCAAATGCCCCAGCAAATACCAGGATCAAAAGTTAACAAACGTTAATGGTTGACCGTTATCCGTTAGTCGAATCGAAACTATCAACTAATAACGAGTAGCCAATAACGAATCACTGACTATGCACTACCTCATCGGCAACCTCGGCCATCTCTTTATTATTGCTTCGTTGGTTACATCTGTAGTTGCTGCATTCGCTTATTGGAAAGCATTTCATTCAGACGGAACCCTAAAAGTGGAAGCGTGGAGAAAAAATGCAAGGGCTGCCTTTTATCTCCACGGCATTTCAGTATTGGGCATTGTGGCCGTTTTGTTCATCATCATCTACCGGCATTACTTTGAATACCACTATGCCTACAGCCATTCGTCCCTGCACTTGCCGGGGCAATACATGATCTCGTGTTTTTGGGAAGGCCAAGAAGGCAGTTTTTTGTTGTGGATGTTTTGGCAAGCGGTGCTGGGAATAATCCTGATCCATACGCAGCGCAAGTGGGAGGCACCCGTCATGATTGTATTTGCGCTGGTGCAGGCGTTTCTTGCGTCCATGATCCTTGGTGTTGCCATTCCGGTGGCGGATTTCAAAATAGGAAGTTCACCCTTCATTTTGTTGCGCGATGCGCTCAGC
This sequence comes from Bacteroidota bacterium, assembly GCA_043758895.1. GTDB lineage: Bacteria > Bacteroidota > Bacteroidia > Cytophagales > Cyclobacteriaceae > ELB16-189. Next base: position 14,348 of record JAYVMP010000141.1, on the reverse strand, counting down.
GATCCGATCTTTAAAATCAACCCCGATTTCATCCCTAAAGATGGACATGGCTTAAATCCGTTGTTGCAAAATTATTGGATGGTGATCCACCCACCCACCCTCTTCCTTGGCTTTGCCCTCACACTTCCGCCCTTTGCCTTTTGTATTGCTGGCCTGTGGCAGAAAAAATATTCGGAGTGGATCAAGCCCGCACTACCCTGGGCCTTGTTGGGCGGAGCGATCCTCGGACTCGGCATTTTAATGGGCGGCTATTGGGCGTATGAAACCTTGAGCTTTGGTGGCTACTGGAACTGGGATCCCGTAGAGAATGCCGTCTATGTCCCTTGGCTCATCCTCATCGCATCCATCCATGTGATGATGACTTATAAAAACAGCGGCACCGCACTGAAGGCTTCTATCATTCTTTCCATTTCTGTTTTCATTTTAATTTTGTATTCCACCTTCCTCACCCGAAGCGGAATATTGGGCGATGCTTCCGTGCATTCATTTACGGACTTGGGCCTTTCCGGGCAACTGCTGCTTTACCTTTTGTTCTTCACCTTTGCTGCAATAGTTCTCAGTACTGTCCGATGGAAAGAAATCCCATCCACAGAAAAAGAAATCTCTACCTACTCGCGTGAGTTCTGGGTTTTTTTTGGCGCAACCACGTTATGCCTCATGGGCTTTCAGGTGTTGATGCCCACTTCTATTCCGGTCTATAATAAAATTATCGAACTGTTTGGTGGCCACTCCAACGTGGCTCCACCGGCCAATCAGATTGAATTTTATTCTAAGTTCCAATTATGGTTTGGTGTAGCGGTGGCACTCCTCTCAGGGACGGGTCAATTTTTTTGGTGGAAGAAATTAGACAAGCAAAAGTTGAAAATGGAATTGCTTGCCCCTGTCCTTCTTTCACTCATCCTTTTCGCCCTCATTATTTCCATTGCGAAAGTTTACAACCCCGTGTACATGGCTCTTACTTTGGCAGGAGTTTACCTGATTGTATCAAATGTGAAAGTTCTCTTTTCTGTATTGAAAGTTAATCGAAGCATTTCAGGAGGGGCGGTGGCGCACATCGGTGTGGGCTTGATGTTGATCGGCATTCTTTTTTCTGCAGGCTACTCAAAAATTGTTTCCTTGAACAGCAGTGGACTGATTGTGAATAAAGATATGGGCACGGACTTTAATCGCGACAATCTTTTGCTGTTCATCAACGAACCTAAAACGATGGCCGGGTACGACATCGAGTACCGCAGCGAAAATCTGGAGTTACGCGACAAAAATGGATACGTTCGCAAAAATGATATTGACCCGACCTCAGACCCTTATCGTGTGGTGGCCAATAAAGACATCGTGCGTGAAGGCCAAAAAATATACCATGCCCGTGACACTTTTGCCATTTATCCGGAGAACACGTTTTACGAAATTGAAATGCGAAGGAATGGAAAAATAGCAGCCACCCTTTATCCGCGCATTCAAATCAACCCGGCCATGGGGGGCTTTCTCGCTTCGCCCGACATCAAAAAAAACATTGACCGCGACATTTACACGCACGTTTCTGCCATGATGAGCCGCGATGAAGAACCTAACTGGGGAAAGACGGAAGAGTTTAAAATAAAAATCGGACAACAGTTTTTTGTCAATGATTATGTGGCCGTGCTCGAAGAGGTAAAACGCATCGATCAAATTGAAGGCATTGTATTGAATGGAGAAGATGTGGCCGTCAAGGCGAAAATAAAAATCCAAGGCGAGCATGAGTCCTTTTATGCCGAACCGATTTTTTTGATCCGCAATAAAAGCGAGGTGGGCCGTATCCCGTCCGAAATCAATGACCTGGGCGTCCGCATTGCGCTGCTTAACATTCATCCGCAAACCAACGAGTTTAGCGTAGGCACAAATGCAAGGCAGAAAGACTGGGTCGTGATCAAAGCCTTGGAGAAGCCCTACATCAACGTGCTGTGGCTTGGTACTGGCGTGCTAATGATTGGGTTCGTGATGGCCATGGTGCGAAGGTTTAAGGAAATAAAAAAGTAGGCCTCTATTACCCAACGAATCCAATTTTTTTATGGCTGCCATCGCAGAAAGGTTTGTTGGAAGAAGCCCCACAGCGGCAAAAGGCGGTGATACTGTTTTTCTTGGTCATCACACCGTCAGGATTTTTGATGACCACATTGCCATAAACAAGTAGCGGGCCATTGAGTGAGGTTTCCACTACCGTTTCAGCTTCCACTTTTATCTCCTCTTGGTTTGCATCCCCGTTCATATAAAAACTCAAAGCCCCCGATGGGCATTTTTTAATTTGATCGATAATTTTTTCAGTACCGGCATTGGCGAGTGTTATCCAAGGCAACTCTTGCGGGTGAAAAACTTCACCCAACCCTTTAAAGCAAATGGCCGAATGAATGCACGTACCCGGCTTCCACACTATGGTCACCTCTCCATTGGTATATTTCTTTGTAATATCCTTCATGGTTTTTGCAGTTAGTGATTAATTTTCACTTCCGTTTTGATTTCAATTGGGTTGGTCAATGTTTTGTGCACCGGGCAAGCATTGGCGATTTGAAGTAAGCGGTCGCGTTGAACTTGGTCAAGGGTTCCCTCAAAATAAATATGCCGTGAGAAAATCGTAGCTCCTTCGAATTTGTCACTGCTTACCTCCACCCGTATTTTTTCCACGGGCCATTGCTTCCGATCGGCATACATGCGCAAGGTAATGGCAGTGCAGGAGGCCAACGACATGAGTAAAAATTCGCCAGGGCCAGGGCCCAAATTTTTTCCGCCCACCTCGCTGGGCTCGTCAGCAATCAGGTGATGCCCACTCGTTACAAGTTCGGTTTTGTAACTGTCTCGGGCAATGGTAGCGGCAACCATTTTAAAAGGTTTGGTTCATTACAAATTCATTTTGAAGGTGACGCAAGCGCGGTGAGAGTTCGCGCTCTTGCAAGGGCAGGGGCAATTGTTGGGGGTCGCCCGGATAGCCAATCGCCATAACTACGCCCAAATCAAATGTCTCGGGTATATTTAGGTTGGCGCTCAAAATAGCATGATCAAATCCTCCCATTTGATGTACGTTCAATCCAAGCTGCGTTGCTTGCAGCGATAGAAACGCATTGGCTGCACCCACATCGTATTTGGCCGAGCCATTGGGGCGTTCATTTTTAAAAAATATTTTTCTTGCAAGGCTCACCAATAATAAGGGAGCCTCTTTTGCCCAGATTTTATTCCCGTCATTCAGGGCTTCAAAAATTTTGTTGTAAAGCGTGGGCTGATCCCGGGTGGCATACACATAGGTCCAGGGTTGTTCGTTGGCACTGGAGGGCGCCCAGCGGGCCGCTTCAAAAAGGGATTTTATTTTTTCCGGTTCAATGGCCTTTGCCCTATACGCCCTACGGCTCCTGCGGCTCTTGATAATATCTAAAATGTCGGTTTCGAATTCGGATGAAGCTTGCATGTTTTTTAAAAAAATTGTAAGCCTGTGAGCCAATTAGGAATTTTTTTCCTGGTGCCTCACGAGCCAAATGTGATAACACCTAAAAATGAATTCAGTTCATTTTAGGAGAGGAACCTTCTAATTTAAACAATGAATTCAATGTCGTTTCCTTAAAGCCATTTTTGATGACCTCACCTCGTTCCTCTCCACAAGAGAGGATGTCAGAGGAGCTTAAGGAAACGACATTGACAATGAATTAGTGAATCTCGGTTTTTGATTTCGGCATTTGGCCCTGTTCGCACTACGCCATCGGCACATTCACGTGCCGCTCCGCATGGTAGGAGGAGCGAACGAGAGGCCCCGACTCCACATATTTCAAGCCGCGCTTTAATCCTTCCTCTTTATATAAGGCAAACGTATCGGGGTGGATAAACTCGGCCACCTCCAAATGCATTTTGGTAGGCTGCAAATATTGACCAAGTGTGAGGATCATCAGGCCATTGGCAGCAAGATCGTCCATGGCTTTAAATACCTCTTCCTTCGTTTCGCCCACGCCCAGCATAATGCCGCTCTTGGTGCGTTTGCCGGCTTGTCGGATACGTTTAATTTGTTCGAGGCTTCGTTCGTATTTGGCTTGTGGCCGCACCAACCGATACAGTTTTTCTACCGTTTCCAGGTTGTGGCTCACCACTTCCTGGCCGCCATCAATCATTCGGTACAACGCATCCCAATTTCCCTTTGTATCCGGGATTAGCGTCTCAATGGTGGTTGCAGGGCTTTGGGTTTTTGTTTGCACTACCGTTTGGTACCACACTTCTGCCCCACGATCTTTTAGTTCATCGCGGTTCACCGAAGTGATCACTGCATGCTTCACCCCCATCAACTTGATGGCTTCGGCCACGCGCCTTGGCTCATCCTGATCATACTCGGTAGGCCGGCCGGTAGCCACTGCACAAAAGGTGCAGCTGCGCGTGCAGGTGTTTCCCAAGATCATAAACGTAGCGGTGCCTGCCCCCCAGCATTCACCCATATTTGGGCAATTGCCACTCTCGCAAATGGTGTGCAATTTATTTTCGTCAACCAACCTGCGAACTTTGGCATACTCCGGGCCAATGGGAAGTTTTACGCGCAGCCAATCGGGCTTTCGCTTTTTAGTTTCTTCTTGCGCTATGACGGGGAGCTCGATCATACTTTACGTTATCCGTTATTTGTTTATTGCTGCTTGCAACCGGATAACAAATAACAGCTAAGGATTAACTAATTTATTTCCCAATGAGTTCCTTGTACTGAGTTGCCGATAAAAGACCGTTTACTTCGGCAAGGTTTTTAATAGTTAGTTTTATCATCCACCCCTCTCCGTAGGGGTCGCTGTTTACTTTTTCGGGAGAAGTCTCCAATGATTTATTGAATTCGGTGATTTTTCCCGTAAGGGGAAGAAACAAATCTGAAACTGTCTTTACTGCTTCTACTGTTCCGAACACCTCATGCTGGTTCAATTCCTGCCCTGCTGTTGATACGTCCACATACACGATATCACCCAACTCGCCTTGTGCAAATTCGGTAATGCCAACGGTGGCATTTGTGCCTTCTATTTTTATCCATTCGTGGTCCTTCGTGTACTTCAATGCTGCGGGGATGTTCATAATGAAAACGTTTTTAAATTTTGAAGTTCAAAAGTAATGGTTAATCCCCAATAGTCAAATGGCGTGCATCAACCGAATTGACCAAGGCTTACTGCGACAAGTTGAAAGTCATTTTTATCCCTCCTTTTGTGGTGGCACGGAAATAGGAATTGGAAACAAGTGGGTCGTTGGTGGTTCGCTCGAGATAGGCCTGAATCGTTAATTTTTTACTGACCACATAGCTTACATTTGGCCGAAGCTGAAAATTGATATTGCCGTTGGTAACACTGCTGCCCTGGTCTATCCTTCGCTGGATGGTTTCGGTACTCGTCAGGCTCATTGTCATTTTAAATGTAACATCATTTTTCAAGGTGATGATCCTTCCCTGATCTCGGAATGGCAGGCGCATATTATTTTTGGTGAACCCAATATCCACCGACCAGTCTTTTCCATTTACTTCGGTAACCTGGGCGTTTGCGATACTCAACGAAATGTCGCGCTTGGTCTTATAGTTGAAGGCAACGGTCAGTTTACTCTTGGTTTTAATGCTGATCCCAATGAGTGGAGCGAAGGTTTCGCTGATGAGTACTTGACTGATCACAAAAACGGGTACTAACTGTTTGCTGGTAGTGTCGATTGCACTCGCCACAAAATTGGAATTGCTATTGTAGTTGGTGATGGCGTTTGACAGGCCAATTTGCGATGGATTGTTGTACAAAAGAGAGTTGGAATAATTTAATACCGAATAAGAAGAGTTATAGGCATGGCTTACAGTGATGGAAGAAAAAATATCTTTGAAAGGATCCAGCTTGGTAAGGCCCGAATAATCGACACGCCAGTTGGGCATTGGGATGGCGGGGAAAGGGGAAAGGCTCACCGTTTTTGCCGAACGGCCCGAGTAGGCGGCAATGAATGCCGGGATCAGCACATCTTGCGATTGTCCTTCGTAGCCCCTGGATGAAATGGATTTAAAACGCTGCTGCACAACGCCCGTGTTTTTAATAAACTCGTTAAAGACGGAAGAGTTTAGGGCATTGTTGTTTCGGAAAGCGGTGCCCACTGAAATAAAAGAAATTTTGTAGGAGCCACTCCGCGAGGGGCTGAGATCCGCAAAGGAGCCGGTGCCCGTTACGTCTTTAAATAATTCTTGAAAGGAGCCATTCGAAGTCTTCCTTGCGTCCAACTGAATTCTAAAATCCATGGTGGGCTCCAGGTTGGCGCGCAGCGACAAGTCCTTCGTTTGGTTTTGCGAAAATGGAGTGGTCAGGTTTTTATTGTTGGTGATCCATCCATGGGCAGCAGCATTGTGGGCGATATTGGGGTCTTGCCCACCCAACACAAAGTTAAGTCCCGGTGCCATCCACGACTGGTCTAAACCAAACAGTTTTGGGGTTTTGGTAAAGCCTGGCAAGATTGTGCCCTGTGTAATGGTATAGCTACCGTTAATGTTTCGCAAAGACATGATCAAGCGCAGCAGGCCCTTCAGCAATTTTAGCTCAGGTGGGTGAGGCACCGTGTCTGCTTTTTGAAGCTTCAACCTTTCGGCAGCATTCCTTGGGGGCGGGGGTGGTGGAGGCTTAGGTGTATTGATGGTTTTTAAAAAGCCGAGTTTGTTGTACAGCTTTACAATATCCAGTTTGCCATTGTACGCTTGATTCTGTGTGTTCTGAACCACATTGCCCATTTTGAGGCTGTCCACCGTTTGCAGAGGGCCTGCTTTCCAGTTGTAGCCCACGTTGTAGCGGTATTCTGCGCCAATCCAATTGGTGGCCGGAAATTTATCAAAGGGCAATGTGTAGTTGGCGGTAATGTTTTGTTCAAAATATTTCATGCGGCCCAATCGCTTCAGGTTGCCGATAATGGAATCCCGTTTTTGTTGGGTGTTAATGTCTCCTTGCGGTTCATCAATGATCGCATTGACGGTGGCGTTATAATCGATTTTTAGTGATTTGGTCAACGCCCAGTTTACCGTATAGTAACGGTTGAACACAAAATATTTTTGGAAATTTTGAGTGGAATTACTGGGCGATGCATTAAAGACGGTGGGATCTGAATTGTTGCGATAGACCATTTTGGTGAAAGATCGCTGCAACTCGCCCCGCACAGAAATGCTTGTGGGCATGGGGTTGAAGTTAAAATCTTTGACCAGCTGCAAGTATTTTGAACTCACGAATTTCACATTCTTCAAGGGTTCGATTCCTTTAAATTTGGATTGGTACTGCCAAGCTACTGCGCCTTTTGTATTCCGCGCGGTGTTTTCAAGCAAATTGAAATTGTGTTGGACCGATTCAGAATAGGAATAGGTAAAAGCAAAATTCTCTATATCGTAAAGATGAGTCTTGGCGTCTTTTTTAACTTTTGTTTTTCGCACGTTGGTGAAGTTGATGCTTTTCTTAGTCGTGATGTCTTGTATGCTTTTCAGGTACGCCTTTCGCGTGACATCGGAATTAAAAGATTGCAGCGCAGCGCCTATCCGCAAGTCGGGGTTGGCCGGGTCATATTTTGGATCGACCAAAATACTTTGGTAACTAAAGTACATCGGGATTTTTAGCCCCGTATTGCGTGGCAACAATTTTTCTAAGTTAAGGTTGGTAGAGATGGAAAATTGGGTTGTGTTGCTGCGGGCCCGTTCGGATATCTTGGATTGAACACCCCCAAAACCAAAACCGATGTAGCGGAAAGATCCGGTCACCGTTCCCAAGTCGGCCAGCTTTGCGCTCATCACCAGGTTGGCTGCCACCCCCGCGGTCTGGTTAAAATCCGTTACCCGAAGTTCATCTGCCCACATGCACACATCATAGGCACGTCCATCGTCTCGCGGGTTGCGCACACCGATCATGATCGTTTGCAACGAGGCCAGGTCAGGCGTACCTAATACCCGGATGCTGTGCTTGCCGTCAGGCAATGGTTTGGCCCCACCGAGGGGGTAAGGTGTAAACCGGGAAAACCCAACCCGGTCTCGTTCGATCTTCAGCGCATACAAGGCATCGAGTGCCAAATCAATTTGGTTTTGCTCAGGCCAGACCTCGGCCACTGTATTGCTGGCGTCTCCGTTTGGGGTGACCTTCAAGGGCAACTCGATCTCGTAATAGTTTTGGTCCAGGTCGGTGCCCAAGCGCAAAAAACCTTTCACCGCATTGTCCCTTAAATTGCTTACGGCATCAGATGAATGGATATTAATAAACATTTGGATGCGGCCATAATTAAATAAGTCGATGGAAACATTTTTATACATCGCCCGCGCATCGCCATCGGGCAAACCAGTTACACAAAGCTGCCCCGATTGTTCGTTGAGTTGGCGCTGAACCACCGAGGTTACATCATAGTCTCTGCGCAGGGGTGGTACGTAGGCTGGCTTAGTTACATCGCCCTTACCATTTTCTTCAACATTCACTGTAGAGACCGTGAAATTATCAAGGTTCGGTTCAATTACCTGGGTGAGTGCAGACTCTTGCAAGTTACCGGTATATTGGCGATACTTTTGGCCCACAAGGCGGAAGTTTGCCAAGCGCAGCACAACAGGCTGGGTAAAACCGGTGAGCAACATGCGTACGTATTTGATGGTTTTAAAATCGTTGATGTTGCCCACTTTAGATTCGTAGTTGCGAATGGGAATTCTAAAAAGGTACCATGTTACGTTGTCAGTCACACCTCCCAAGGTCACCGGATTGGTGATTTTGTCAACGATATATTTTTGGCCGGGAGCCAGTCCTGGTTTCAGGTCGCTGCTAAAGGTGTAGTACTGCTCCAGGTCTGTCAGGGTATTGTCGCCATTCAAATCCTCGTTGTCGGGAATCGTTGTGCCCGAGGCAGAATAAGGCTGGGCACCCGAAACAATGGGCGAATTGTTTTCCATCCCGTTAAAGTTTTTGTACCGCTTCAATATTTGTGCATTCTCCGTGTCATAATCAGCCCCGAGGTAATATTGAAAATCATCGGCCGAGGGGTCTTTTGTTACTACCGGAAGGGCACCAGGAGTTACATTGTTTATAAAACTTTTAAACTTTCCGTTTGGGTCCGCCTCCTTAGCACTATTGAGACCATCAAGACCAACATCCTGGTTGGGGCGCGCGGTGGCCGAACTGTTAAAAGCATTGTTGAGGTATTGGGTATTGGTAACGTAGCCCCAGGCACTGTTGGTGTAAACACCGCCACCTTGCAAGTTGCCATCCACGGGCAATCCATTTTCAAAAGCCTGGTAGCCATCGTGGCCCAAGTCTTCGGAAACACTGCCCAAGTGAAACACCAATTTTCCTCCCGTTGAGTTGGGTACGGCAGTGGAGCTACCATCGTTCACAATTCCGTTTTTGCTGTTGATGAATGGATCCATCATCCAAAACTCGATGTACTCAATATTGGCAGCATCGAAGTCGGTATTGGTGCGGATGGCGGCCGTGACACCGCCCCAATTGCTGGCGGGGTTGGGTAGAGTGCCATCAGGGTTGAGGGAAGGGTTATAGTTATACTGCCCGCGTTCCGAAGGATAGTAGGCGAAGTTGAGGATGGGCTGGTAAAAGTTGCCAATGTAATTGTTGAAATAGGGAAATATTTCCTGGGGCAAAATAGGCCGTGTATAATGGTTGCTTAAATCGATGTTGGGCGGGCCGTAGGTAATTCCTGTGGTGTAAAAAATATTGTCGATTTGAAACCAGGAAAGTTTGGCCCGTTTATACCCGTTCCTCAAATCGTTGCGGTTGCCGTTGCTCAAGTCAAATTTGGAGTCGGCCTGTGGCACTGAGGCGAGCTTCCAGGCGGGGGTGGAGAGCAAACTGTATGGCGTGGCCGCATTCTCAAAGTCATCTACGAACGAAGTTCCCTTGCCGTTAATCTTATTGGACGTACCGGGGAGCAGTTGGGCTACTTCGGCATTAATGGTGAAGTTTGAAATTTCTTTAGTTTGAAGGAAAGGCAACGCATCGACCAGTTTGGTGAGCAGGCGCGAATTTTTTTTCATGTTCAAGTCCAGTCCGTATTGGAAGTTGCGGGCGGGCTCGTTGCCCACTTGCACCCGGGTGATCAAGGGCCTTTCGTCATAATACAAAAATGTTCCGCCAATATTTACATCGTTGTTGAGTTTATAATCTAAGCGTGTACCGAGTAGCGAGCGTGTTTGAAATGAGAAAGGATCTTGTTGCTCATAGGTGATGTCCAGGTCTTGTCCCGAGCTGAGTATCCCTTCGTTAAGGATGGTCACTTTTCCAAACGTATAGTCCACCGTGTAGTCGGTATGTTCACGCAAGGGTGTGCTGCCGGCATAAACTTTTACAGACCCGGGTGTGATGTTAAACCCTTGGATAATAATATCGCGTCCAGAGCCCGCCTTAAAAGAACCGGTGAGGTGAAATTTATTTTTTACGCTCACCAAGGCCGCTTGAGCTAAGGTAGTGTGGTAGAGGGTGTCGTAGGGATACTTATTAATGAGATGGGCATAGGCATCTGCGCTGATGGGTACCTTCGGTGGGTTGGACGGGGGTGGCTTGTAAAGGCTGTTGAAAAAATTTCGCAGCCCCTCACCAAAAGGCTCCAGGTAGGGAACGATGATCAGTCCATTGGCCGAGTTAATAGTTATCCCCTCTACGTAGTCAAAGTTTCCGTCAGGCTGAGGATCATTGTAGGGGTTAAGCCGATCGAGTCCAACGACCTGGATCAATTGGACCGCACCGGGTGGACCTGGTTCCTGCAGTTGGGGGTTATCCACTCCCGTGTTGTCATCACGGTAAACCACCCGCAACTGAAACCCCGAATTGGTGAGGTTCGTCACGCCAAGGTTATAAATATTTTTCATCATCAGGTTCCAGGAAGGGAAAAATACTCCACTTTTATCCTGGATGTTGATGGCACGCGGGCGAAGCATTTTCAAGAGGATGACATCACTGGTAGCCCGGGTCGAATAGTCCTCGGTCAGTTCACCTACCTTGTACACCACTCCGTTATAAGTGTACTCAAAAGCCACAGCCAAGGCTTCATCGTTTTGCAATTTGCGCTGGAGGGTAACATAACCTAACTGAGCATTGAGGGTGTATTCGGTGGTGGCCAGTTTGCGTGCACTCGTTACGGTTTCAAAATCAGTGCCCAGCACAAGCCCCGGACTAAATTCAGCCGTTTTTGAGGTTAACAAGGAGTCAATTTTTACGGCACTTATCCCGGCAGCGGATCCTGCCCTTTTTAATATTTCAAAAAGGTTGTTGTTGCCATTGGATGCCGGGGCGAGTGAAGCCGAAGTTTGCTTGAAGACATCTTTCCGATAAATTTTGTCCGACTCGCCCATGTCCATAAAGGCTACGATATCGCGAAGCGACTGGGTGTCATTCTGCCGGTTGACGGAATACACCTCTAAGCGTGTGATGTTGATGCCTGAACTGATTTGGCCGGGGATATTGCCGAGCCATTTTTCAAAATTGTCACGGAAAAATTGAGCAAGGAAAAAGTGGCGGTTGTCGTCATAGTTTGAGGCAACAATTTGAAAAGGCCTGCCTTGGTTGGTGCCGCTGCCCGGCACGTGTAAGGTGGACTGCTTACCGCGCTGGGTGGTGGCAATCACAGTGGTCGTCAATTTGCCAAACTGCAATTGGGCTTTCACGCCAAATAGATTTTGTGCCCCTTGGATCAAACTGTTGTTCAGCGGCAAACTTACATTTCCAATTTCAAGTTTTTTCAGCAGGTCTTCCTTCAAACCCGAATACTCCACCTTCATCGTGTTTTGAAAATCAAAGGAATTGTTGGTGTCGAAGTTAGTGCTGATCCTTAGTTTCTCACCCACTTTTCCGTTTACGCTCAAGTTGATCTGCTGGCCAAAGTCGAGGCCACCGTTGCGCTGCTGCCGGATGGGAATGGAGGGATTTTGTATTTTTTGAAAAGAACCGCCAAGGTCAAGGGTTACGTATCCTTTGGGGGTAAGCTCCACATAGCTTCCACCAAAAATCCTGTCGAGTACTGGGCTCAAATACAATTTGGGCAACAAGTTGCGGCTGCTTACCGCACTTTCCCCATCCAAGGCTAAACTCTTTCCCTGATAATAGCTCTTTTGAAAGCTACGGTCTTGCTGCTGGCTGAAGTCACGAAACGACATGGTGGACATTGGCCGAAAGTCAAGCTTGCCCATTTTTTCCGAGACGTTGTAGTGCATCCCGGTATCTAAGCTGATGTCTGTTTTAAGGTTTTTTGGATCCTTTAAAATTAGGGGAGATGAGGATGTGTAATTTGAAAACGGATCGCCATGCCGGTCACTTAGGTGAAAGTTGGGCAGGTATGGGTTGACAATTTTATATTTAGACGAATCCTGTTTTTTCGTTTTCAAGGAATCTTGGGCCATGGCAATGGCTGAGGGCCAGCATATTGCAAAGCAAATGCCCAGTCCTTTGATGGCCTGCGCGTTCCGTGTTAACCCTCTCAATCGTATTTAGGCTGTTTTTAATGCTTGCTTGACAAGTTCTTCTAAACTGATGACCCCTCCCGATTTCTTCAGGATCATATCCACACTTTTCTCAGCCGCCAACTTGCCAATGCCCAGCGTTACCAGAGCAGTTAACGCCTCGTGCCGCAGAGTATTGCGCATCATTCCCGGAATTCCGGGGATTCCTTCCTGGGCTTCCTTTTTCAATTTGTCCCGCAGCTCCAAGATCAGGCGCAGTGCCGTTTTTCCCCCTATCCCTTTCACCGCTTGCAAGGCCGCTGCATCTTCATTTACAATTGCCGATTTCAGTTCTTCGGGCGCGAGATAGCTCAACACGACCAGCGCGGTATTTGGCCCAACCCCGTTTACGGAAATCAATAATTGGAACATTTGCTTTTCGGCTTCGGTGGCAAAGCCGAACAAGATGTGGGCATCCTCCCGCACGTGGAGGTAGGTGAAGAGCTTAAGGTCTTCTTTGTCTTTGATTTCGGAGAAGGTGTGAAGCGAGATGCCCACTTGGTAGCCAACACCATTGACTTCGATCAAAACGTGCGTGGGCTCTTTGTGTACGAGTTTTCCCTTGAGGTATGCAATCATGCCGTGGATTTTAAAACTTGAAAATTAATCAAAAATTTGATTGGGAAGCGGTGATGAAATCTCCTAAACTTGACGCTATAGTGTTTTTACTTGGTCTTCTTCAATAAGCTTGGATCAACACCTCTGCCGGATTTTTAATTTCTCATTCAATCGCCTGATCATCTGTAGGCTCAATTTTCTTTTTCCAGAAAGTAGCTCCGACTTTCTTGAGCGATGACCAATGATGGATGACAACTCCGATTCGCTCAAGCCGAGTTGTTCTAAGCGAAACTTTATTGCTTCGATGGGATTGGGCATGGGTAACGGAAAATGCGCAAGTTCATATTCCTTTATCTCGAATGGAACTACTAAGTTGTAAGATGTGCACTGGTTTTTTCATGCCCAACAAAATCGGCCCGATGGCTTCGACCTCGCTAATCTTCAGAAAATAAGATTCAAATCTTGACAGGGGCAGGTGAAAATGAGTCCATATAAAAAAAAGAGCGTCAGAAATGGTTTCAACGATGGATGCATTGAGAAGATTCTTTTCATCTTTTTTATAATTTTTTTTTAAGGTCTTGTTGTTTTTTATGAGGCCTTGTTAAAAACTTCTTTTTCCAACCGATAAATCCGATCGCCAAAGTCAGCCAGTTTCATTACTTACAAACGAAGTTCACCGATAGCCACTCCAAACAATTTTGTTAACTTTACCAACCAATAAATTTCTTATTATGGTCGAAATCACATTGCGCGTTAAAGACAAAAAAAAAGTCCCGTTCGTAAAAGAATTGATCCGTAGCCTGAAATTTGTTGAGGTAACTAAACCCAAGAACCGTACAGAAGTTGAGAAAAAATTGCTGAGTGATATTGATGCTGCTGTTGATTTCATCAAGAAGCATGAAAAAAAACAAGTAAAAGCGCGCGCTATTAGCGATCTTCTCGATGAGTTATAAGATCATTCCAACTCCTCCTTTCGAGAAGGAACTTAAGAAGCTTGCAAAAAAATACCCCTCGTTAAAAGAAGACTTCTTAGAACTTGCCAATGAATTGGCTGATAACCCCACACTGGGTGTTTCGTTGGGAAGAAATTGCTACAAAATTAGAATGGCCATCTCGTCTAAAGGCAAGGGTAAATCGGGAGGCGCAAGAGTGATCACTTATGTAAAAGTCATTAAAAATTTTATCTACTTGATTTCTATTTACGACAAATCGGATATAGAGAATATTTCCAATGCAGACTTGACTGATCGATTGAAGTCACTGTAAATAGACGTGGTCATCCAATGTCCGATTCCGCACAAACAATACCCAAAAGCGAACGGCTTGAATCTTTTAAAGATTGAAATTT
>JAYVMP010000140.1:0-26486 GCA_043758895.1 Bacteroidota bacterium | reverse complement strand
ATGAACACCATCTGTGATAAACTGATACAACGAGCAATGGCCTGTAAGCCTAGTCCATACGCAAGGCCAACGTTTTGCGAACTATCTACCTAATCCTATCAATTGATTTCAAAAACGTCTCTATCGAATAACTAACATTTATGAACAACCACAACGAATTTCGCAAATACGCAGTGCACCATAAGGGCATGAGCAGCAACGCCCTGGATAGCTATGCTAAGCACATGAATGAAAACATCAATACCGTGATCGGCATGACGCCCAATGTGGTGGAGGAGCGCCAGATGCGCGCCACCGTGATAGACGTGTTCTCGCGCTTGATGGCCGACCGGATTATTTTCTTTGGCACAGCCGTTGACGATTATGTAGCCAACGTGATCACGGCACAGCTTTTGTTTTTGGAATCCTCCGATCCCAAAAAAGATATTATCATGTACATCAACAGTCCGGGCGGGTCGGTGTATGCCGGCCTTGGCATTTACGACACGATGCAATACGTAAACCCGGATGTAGCCACGATATGCACAGGCATGGCAGCGTCCATGGGGGCTGTGCTGCTTGCTGCTGGGGCAAACAAAAAACGCTCAGGATTGCCCCATGCACGCGTGATGATTCATCAACCGTCTGCAGGCATGCAGGGAACGTCATCGGATATGGAAATTTCGATGAAACAAACCCTGGAGTTGAAGAAAGATCTCTACAACATCCTTTCTAAACATAGCGGCCAGACGTATGAAAAAATAGAAAAAGATTCGGATCGCGATTTCTGGATGCGCGCTGCAGAGGCCAAAGAATACGGATTGATTGACGAGGTGCTGGAGCGTGTCAAGAAAAACTAACCAATTCTTCAGCGTACCACTTTAACCAATTTAAAGTACCTTTACTTTTTCATTGGCTAATCGGCACATCAACTAATTTATAAATTTGGTATGGCAGAAGTAACTTGTTCTTTTTGCGGCAGAAGCAAAAAAGATGTGGACTTGATGATCTCGGGCATCCACGCACATATTTGCGATAAATGCGTGACGCAGGCGAGTCAGATTTTGACCGAAGAAAAAAAGAACAAAGTTGAAGCCGGCTCGTTACCGAACTTTAAGCTGATCAAGCCCCGCGAAATCAAAAAATTCTTGGATGAATATGTGATCGGTCAAGATGACGCCAAGCGCGTTATGAGCGTGGCTGTTTACAATCATTACAAAAGGCTTACTCAACGAAAGATTGATACCGACATTCTCATTGAGAAATCGAACATCATCATGGTGGGTGAAACAGGCACAGGTAAAACATACCTCGCCCGCACGCTCGCCAAACTATTGCAAGTTCCCTTTTGCATTGCCGATGCTACTGTGCTTACCGAAGCAGGTTATGTGGGCGAAGATGTGGAGAGCATTTTAACCCGCTTGCTTCAAGCCGCGGATTACAACACAGAAGCGGCCGAACGCGGCATCGTTTACATCGATGAGATCGATAAAATTGCGCGCAAGTCGGACAATCCCTCCATCACCCGCGATGTGAGCGGTGAAGGTGTGCAGCAAGCGTTGCTAAAATTACTGGAAGGAACCTCGGTGAACGTGCCTCCACAAGGTGGCCGCAAGCATCCCGATCAAAAGATGATCACGGTAAACACCGAAAACATTTTGTTTATCTGCGGAGGTGCTTTTGAAGGAATGGCGAGGGTGATTGGCCGCAGGCTCAATACACGGCCTCTTGGCTTCGCGGCCAGTGCAGACAGTATCAGCCCCAGCGATATCGACAAAGACAATTTGCTTCAATTTGTATCGGCCCAAGATTTAAAAACGTTTGGATTGATCCCCGAGTTAATCGGCCGGCTTCCAGTGGTTTCGTATTTGAATCCCTTAGATCATCATGCACTGAGGAAAATCCTTACGGAGCCTAAAAATGCGCTCGTCAAACAATACAAAAAATTGTTTGAGATGGAAAACATTGAGGTTGACTTTAAAGAAGGGGCGTTGGATTTTATTGTTGAGAAAGCTATGGAGTACAAATTAGGTGCCCGTGGTTTGCGTTCGGTTTGCGAAGCCATCATCAACGATGCCATGTTCGAGCTGCCCTCTGATAAAACGGTGGACAAACTTGTCATCAACCGCTCTTATGCAGAAGAAAAATTCAGCAAGTCGCATTACAGTAAGCTGAAAGTAGCTTAGCTTTTCAAGTCCTCCATCATCAACTGTGCCGTATTTTCTGATGCCGAGCCCCTATCCAAGGTTTTAAAAATCGCCCCGTATTCGTGTAGCATGGTGGAACGATAACGGCCCTCGGTCAACAGCAAATCAAGTTCTTTGCTGATTTTATCTACGTACGCTTCGCTTTGTATCAGCTCTTTAATCACTTCTTTGTTGGCAATTAAATTTATCAATGAAATAAATTTTACCTGAACCAATCGACTAACCAACTGGTATTCCAGCCACCCCATCTTATACACCACTACCTGTGGCACATTAAAAATGCAAGTCTCCAACGTGGCCGTGCCTGAAGTAACAATTGCCGCATCCGCAACGGATAGCAAATCGTAAGAAGCATCGCAAACAAATTTTACCTGCTCCTTATTTTTCAATTCGTGATAGAGTTTTTCGTTCAAATTATTGACAGCGGCTACCACAAATTGAACATTTGGATTCTTTTCTACTACCTCGGCCATTAACGGTACAATCCGTTTCAATTCCATTTTGCGGCTGCCGGGTAATAGGGCAACTATTTTTTTTGTGCGATCAATTTTATTTTTATCGAGGAAATCAGGATCAGCTTTAAATGATTTAATAGCATCGAGCACCGGGTTGCCAACGTAGTCAACATCCCAATCACATTTTTTTTTATAAAATTCCTTTTCAAATGGTAGAATGACAAACAGCCGCGCCACATTACGTTGCAGTTCAAAAGCGCGGCTTTGGTACCACGCCCACACCTTGGGTGGGATGTAATAATAAGCTCGGATATTTTTTTTCTTAGCGAATTTTGCAATCACCCGATTGAAACCACCATAATCGATAAGCACGATGGCATCCGGTTTGAATTGAAGAATATCGTTTTTGCAAAGCCGAAGGTATTTGAAGATAGTAAATGTTTTCGTTATCAAACTGATAAAACCCATGAACGCGAGCCGCTCATAATGAACAAAAATATCAACACCCGTTTTATGCATCTCGTCACCACCGAAACCGCGAATAGCTAATGAAGCGTCAAGCCCTTTTAAGGCTTTCACTAAATTGCTACCGTGCAAATCGCCCGAGCGCTCACCAGCGATAACGTAGAGTTTCATGTGTTTAATGTTTATTTTTATGGTCACATGGAATGCCCAAAGTCATTATCATACCGCTGGGGTCTGCTTTGCTGATGGGCATTTCATGCGTTAATAATTTGTTTTTGTTGTTGCCACCTGCAAGCTAGTCGGGAATGGAGCACCTGACTACCATTCCTTTGAGTTTGCTTTGCTGACGGGCATTTCATAGGGGAACTATTATTCACCGAGATACTCCACATAATTACGTGGAGTTTCATACAGCTTTACCGAATGCAACTGGCCAAAGCTGGTGATGGGGGGGATTTTTGGTTCTAAGATCGTCCATATTTCTTTCACCAATATTTCGGTGCTCGCCATTTTTCCTTTCATAAAAGGCACATCAAGATTCAGGTTCTTGTGATCAAGTTTTTCGGTCACTTCAATCTTGATAAGATTGCTTAGTTTTTTGAGGTCGATCACAAATCCTGTTTCCGGATCGGTATAGCCTTTCACAGTCACAATCAATTCGTAATTGTGTCCGTGCCAATTTTCATTCGCACAAGGGCCAAAGACTTCAAAATTCTTTTCTCTATTCCATGCCGGGTTATACAGTTTGTGTGCTGCATTGAAATGCTCCTTGCGGCTAACATAGATCATGATTTTTGAAATTTACTGTAAAGATAAATTTCAGATTCATATTTATGTGAATTATCTTTAGGTCGTAATTTACACCAACTCAGAACTTTGGATTCTATGCAACTTGCATCTAACGGCCATCATTGACATCAGTTTTTTGTATGGCATAAAAAGTCGATAGCAAGCGGTAAGACCAAACAATTGCACATTATCGACCCAACAGTATAAACCATGATTATTGTAACAGGCGCAGCCGGCTTCATCGGAAGTTGTTTAGTGAAGCGACTCAACCACGACAATTTCAACGCGATTATCGCGGTGGATCTATTTGGCGATCCAGCCAAGGAAAAAAATTTATCCGGTGCCAAAATCCAGGAGTTCGTTGACCGTGAAAATTTCATGGCATGGCTCGCCAAGAATTATGAATCAGTTGAATTTATTTTCCATATCGGTGCCAAAACCGATACTGCTGAGTTCGACACCGCTCTACTTAACAGGATGAATACGCAGTACACCAAAGCTATTTGGACACGCTGCATCCAATACCAGATTCCATTGGTTTACGCCTCTTCTGCCGCTACTTATGGATTGGGAGAAGTAGGGTATAATGATGATGAATCAAAAATCCATTTACTAAAGCCACTCAACCCCTACGGACAGTCGAAGCAGGATTTTGATGTTTGGGCATTGCAGCAAACGGGCAAACCATTTTTTTGGGCCGGCTTAAAATTTTTTAATGTGTACGGCCCCAACGAATACCACAAGACCAGGATGGCCTCGGTGATCTGGCATGCCTTCAACCAGATTGGTAAAACAGAAAAGATGAAATTGTTCCGCTCGCACCATCCCGAGTTCAAGGATGGCGAGCAAATGCGTGACTTTGTTTATGTGAAGGATGTAGTGGACGTTTGCATTTTCTTAATGCACCATCGAAAGAATTCCGGAATCTTTAATTTGGGCTCCGGCAAAGCACGCACGTTTTTGGATCTGACCAAATCTGTTTTCAAAGCGATGGACAAAATAGAAAGCATTGAATTCATCGACACTCCTAATGATATCCGCGACAAGTATCAATACTTTACCGAAGCCAACATGGAGAAATTAAAAACGATTGGTTACTCCAAACCGTTTTGGTCGCTGGAGGAGGGGACCGAAGACTATGTAAGGAATTATTTGATGCATCCCACTAAAAATTATTGATTTTGCCGATGATTAAGAGCCTGCCTTCGAGGCACGCTCTTTCATTTTTGCTGATTTAAAATTTTAAGGTGTAATTCTTATCCTGCATTGAGCAGGTATAATTGTAGAGTTGTCATCCATTGTTGATATGGGTTAGATCCATACTACATTTGACTAACAGCCGTAGTTCATACCAAGGTTATCCCTTTAGGAAAGCTATTCAAAAGGAAGAAGGGCGAGGCAAAAGGGATACGATGATGTCAGTAAGGATGCTCGGGTCTTGCGCCTAGGGCGATCACTTCAAAAAAATTTGTAACGGTCCTACCTCAATGAGATTTAGCGGATATTAAAATCAAACTTTATTTCGTTCATGCACTTGAAGTGGCCTCTTGGGCATTTGTTGAAACCAATTTTCGAACAGGGCCGGCAATTTAAGGTTGTGTTTTCTAAAGCATGGTATTGCGTGCGGTAGGGGTACATGCCAAATGCAGGGACCGTGTTCCCCCAAATGCTATAGACTTCCTTTTTAAGAGCTGCCGCGATGTGCATCAGCCCCGTGTCGTGGGAAAAAACACAGGAAGATTTTTTTAACAAACTTGCGGATTGATTGAGGTTCAGTTTTCCACAAGCATTGAAAATTATTTCCTTGCCCACAGCCAATCTGACAAGCTCCCCGTTTTCAACATCTTCTTTGCCGCCCAACAAAATAATGGGTCGATTAATTTTTTGGCACAATTCAATCATCCGTGAACCCGGGAGTTTTTTGGTTTCGTGCTGCCCGCCAATTGCATAAGCTACGAATCCTTTTTGGTGAGTTTCCGGCAACCACTCCCAAAGCATTTCATCCTTTTCAGGAATAAAATAATCCAAGCCGAGCGCATCATTTTTCACCCCTAACGATTTTGTTGCTTCGAGGTAACGATCTACAATGTGCAGGTCAGGAAGCTGGTTAATTTTGAAAGTGACCATCAGCCACTTCTCGATATTCAATTTGTTAAAACTATAAGACCGAACACCCAATCTCCATTTTACAATGCGTGTACGCAAATTATTATGAAGGTCAATCACGGCATTGTATCTCTCCTTTTTCAAATCATGGACCAGGTCGCCCAGGCTTTCCTTTAAAAAGAAAAATTTGTCCACATAAGGATTGATTTCAAGAATGGGTTTATACTGTTCTTTCGTGGCATAGTGAATTTCCGCATCGTCCAATTGAGTTTTGAGGCAGCGGACTACCGGGGTGGTTAACACAATATCGCCAATGGACGAAAAACGAAGGATTAGGATTTTCATTAAATTCTTAGTCAGGCAAAATTACAATTTACTTTTTTGTGTTACCTTTTAGGAAGTTTCTCGCTATTACAAAAACCTTAAAAAAAATGAACTACTGGTTAATGAAAACTGAACCGGGCACCTATTCGTGGGACGACCTGGTCCGGGACAAAAAAACCACGTGGGATGGGGTACGCAATTTTCAGGCGCGCAATAACCTGAAGGCCATGAAAAAAGGCGACCTTGCCTTCATCTATCACAGTGGTGACGATAAATCAATTATTGGCCTGGCCGAAATCACCAAAGAATTTTTTCCAGACCCCAAAGACAAAGACTGGGCGGCAGTAGAGATCGGTAATAAAAAGAAACTGAAAAGACCAGTTCCACTTTCCATGATCAAAGCAGACCCACGATTGGTTAACATGACTTTAGTGCGAAGTGCGCGCCTGTCGGTGCAACCGGTGAAGAAAGAAGAGTTTGACATGGTCATTGCATTAAGCGAAGGATGAGCTGCCCCAATTCAAAATTCAAAATTCAAAATTTCAAACTCCAGTGGAATTTGTGGCTTTTTACATCCTTGCTTATCCCACTCCTCATTTTTGTCTCCTTCACACTCTACGCACAAATTACCCAGCCCGCCCGCTATGAACACGGGCGTCAAGGCAGCGACCCGGATTTTTCCATCATTTCGATGGGCGAAAAAGGGATTGCCTTGGTGCGCGACACCGAAAAATTTGAAAAAAATAAAAAAAAATGGGAGGTTATTTTTTTGGATACTGCATTAAAGGAATCGTGGAGCGCACAATTGGAAATGGAGCAGCAGATGAACATCTTTGGTTATGATTACCGCGATGGTAACATTTACCTCCTCTTTGAGGAGCCCAATGCCAACGGCAGGGAAATCAATTTGACCGAGATCTTATTTGCCGAACGCACCGTTGCCTACCACCGATTCAAGCCAGAGGCAAACATTCGGTTTACTCATTTTTCGGTACTTAAAAACAAAGCCATCTTTGGCGGGTACATCAATACTGAACCTACTTTGCTGATGTACGATTTTCACGCTGAAAATGCCAAAGTTGTGCCGAGCATTTTTCAAAAGAAGGTGGAACTTATGGATGTGCGCAGCAATAGCAATGACACCTTCAATGCCCTGCTGGTGGAAAGGTCGGGGCCAAACAAAAAAATAGTGGTGCGGACATACGATGCAGAAGGGGTGATGTTGGTTGACGATGTTATCCCGATCGAGGAAGGAAAATCAGTTATAGAAGCTATGACAAGCTCATTAATCCGCGATGAGCTCGTTATCATTGGCACCTGGACGTTTGGTATTAACAAACAAGCAACCGGAATCTTTACCATTGTGGTTGACCCTTTCACTGACCAGCCGGTCAACTACTATGACCTTACAGAACTCGATCATTTTTTGGATTACCTCAGGCCGAAAAAGGTAGCCCGAATAAAATCCAGGGCATTGAGGCGGAAAAAAGAGGGCAAACCATCCGAGTTTCGTTCGTTTCTTTCAGCGGTAAAAATTGAGGAAACCAAAGAGGGGTTTGGTTTTCTCCTAGAAGATTATGACCCCGCTGGTTATTATAATCCGCGCATGGGCTATCCTTACAGCCGCTATGGCAATTACCCAACCTATTATAGCCCTTATGGGTATAGTCCCGCTGCCATGCCCATGTATTACAATTCCCCTTACGGAAATAGCCCCTCATCCTTTAGCTACGACAGCAGGACTGTTACTCACGCTTCACTCCTCTTTTTTGATGCGCACGGAAAATTAACCGGTGACCATTCTTTGAAATTTGAATCGATCTACCAGGGCACCAAAGAGCAAGTCGTTGATTTTATTTCGGTCAACCACCGCATCGCGATGGCCTGCAAGAATGACAAAGAAATTATCATCCAGGTAAGTGAGCCCGATGGTACAATTGCTTTAGAAGAAAAGGTCAAGCCCGAATTAAAGACACCCACGGCCACCATTCACTCCGAATCAAATGGCAACAGCAGCATCCGAGCTTGGTATGATCGTTACTTTTATGTCTATGGCTACCATACCGTAAAAGACAATGGGGGCAGAACTTCACGTGATGTTTTTTATGTTAACAAAATCAAACTGTAAGCTGATTTTTCTTTTTTTGTTCGGTTTTGCAACAGCTTACCCGCAAGTTTACCAAAACGGTCGGCTGCAAATCCCCATCAATGCCGACATCGAAACGTATTCGGTGGTGCCCATCGATACCGCGGGCATAGTTCTATACCGAAATTTTATTGGCCCAAAAGAAAATATGCTCGAACTCACTCGATTCGACACTGCTTTTAAGAATGTGTGGAAAGGCTATTTGCCAGTACCAAAAGAATTCTCATTTGTTTATGCAAAAGCCGTAGATCAGAAATTGTATTTCTTTTTCAAACCTTATGATCCGGCAAAGCACAATTTTTATGTAACGGTGGCGAAAATAAAAGACGGAGGTTACGTTTCGTATCCGATCGAAAACCTGATACCCTTCAACCCCTCGGAATTTGCCGTAAGTAAAGATGCGCTGCTCATTGGCGGCTATTTTAATTTGAGGCCAGTTGTTTTATTCTCTTCTCTTACAGAACGCAAATCTTTCCTTTTACCCGGTTTTTTAAACGAACCCGGTGAGATCACACAAATTAAAACGTACCCAGATGGCAATGTGGATGTGATTGTCAGCGCAAAAAATAGCAGCCACAGAAAATGCCTGTGGATCAGGCAATTCAACCGGACGGGAGAAATGCTCAAAACCGTTGTCCTCGAGCCCGGGGAAAATAAAAACCTGATCTTTGGACGGGCCGCTAAAACAGAAACCAATAAACAGGTAATTGCAGGAGTTTACGGACGCAACACGCAATACGCAAGGGGAATTTTTGTGGCCGAAGTCAACCCGAATAGCGAATACGTCATACACTATTACAATTTTGCAGATTTGAAAAATTTCTTTCACTACCTCAAAGCAAAAAAAGAAAAAAGGATCAAGGAGCGGATCGAGCGAAGAAAGATTCAGGGAAAAAAGATAAAATTCAATTACCGCTTTCTCGTTCACGAAGTAGTACCCTACCAAGATCAATTTATCATGCTGGGCGAAGCCTTTTTTTCACATTATTCAAGCCAGAACAACTACTCCTATTTTGATGGTTTTGAATACACCCACGCGATCGTGATCGGATTTGATGCCCATGCCAAGCTTTTGTGGGACAACAGCTTTCAAATCAATGACGTGCGGAGCTATCAACTGCAGCAGTTTGTAAAAATTGCGCCCATCCAAGATCGGTTGGTGCTCCTTTATCTTTTTGAAAATTCGATTCGCTCAAAAATAATTCAAGGCAGCGATGTGATTGAGGGAACGTTGCAAGAACAGGTAAAAACATTGGCCGGTGGAAGGGTGATGGAAAGAAATACACAAAACAGCAAACTTGACTATTGGTATGGCAACCATCTCTTAGCCCACGGGGTTCAGAATTTAAAAAGCAGCGAAAGCAACAATGTGCACAAAGTTTTTTTTATTAATAAATTAGATGTTCACTACCCTCTTGAAAATAATAGCTATCTTCTTCCCATTAAAAAATAATAATGCAGACCTTAGGCCGCTCCGACCGTGTTGACCTTCCCGGACTTGAACTGGAAAACATCCATGCCAAAATCGACACCGGTGCTTATACCTGTAGCTTGCACTGTTCCAGCAACGAAGTGGTGAACGGTGTTTTGGAATTTGTTTTATTGGATGAGGAACATCAGGAGTTTACCGGTCGCAAATATTATTTTAAAAAATACGATCAACGCGAAATAAAAAATTCGTTTGGTGAAGCAGAAGTGAGGTACGTGATCAAAACGAAGATAAAAATTTTTGATCGGGTGATCCGTGCCGAATTCTCGTTGAGCAACCGGGGGAATTTAAAATTTCCCGTCTTGCTGGGGCGAAAAATTCTGCGAAATCGCTTCCTTATCGATGTCACAAAAAAAAACATATCTTTCTCAGCGAAAAGTTAATCGTTATCCGTTAGCAATAAATACCGACAGGCCGATAACCATTCACCGATAGCGATCAGCAGACATCAAACCCCGAACTTACGAACCCACCAATGAATATTGCCATCCTCTCGCGCGACCCCAAGCTCTACTCCACCCGCAGGTTAAAGGAAGCGGGAGAAAAGCGTGGGCATAAAGTAGAGATTATCGACCACATGAAGTGCGTGCTGCTGATCGAAAAGAAAAACCCGATGGTGTGGTACAATGGCCGTAAGCTCGACTACTTTGACGCGGTTATCCCGCGTATTGGTGCTTCCGTTACCTTTTATGGAGCCGCGGTAGTGCGGCAGTTTGAGATGATGAAAGTTTTCACGGCCATCGAGTCGCAGGCACTGATCCGCTCGCGCGATAAATTGAGGAGCATGCAGATCCTTTCCCGTGCGGGTTTGGATTTGCCAAAGACTATTTTCATGGATTATTCGAAAGACACGGAGGGGGTGATCGAGGCGGTGGGTGGAGCCCCTGTGGTGATCAAACTTTTGGAGGGCACACAAGGCCTTGGCGTGGTGTTGGCCGAAAACAAAAAAGCAGCCCAGTCGGTGGTTGAAGCTTTTCATGGCGTGAAAGCGCGCATCATTGTGCAAGAGTTTATCAAAGAGGCCAAAGGGGCAGACATCCGTGCGTTTGTAGTAAATGGCGAAGTGGTTGGGGCGATGCGCAGGCAGGCGCGCGATGGAGAGTTCCGCAGCAACTTACACCGTGGTGGGTATGCCACGGTGGTAAAACTCACCCGCCACGAAAAACATGCAGCAATCATTGCGGCAAAAAAAATGGGGCTGGGGATAGCCGGAGTCGATATGCTGCCTTCTCACCGCGGGCCACTGATCATTGAGGTAAACTCATCCCCGGGACTGGAAGGGATTGAGGGTGCCACGAAAGTGGACATTGCTGCAAAAATATTTCAATACATCGAAAAGCACGCAGGGACAAAGAAAATACAGAAAGACAAAGTCAATGCGTGAAATAATTAATGGCCATCCGTTAATCGCTGCTATGCAGAGTGACAAAGTAGAATTAACCATTCGCTAATAACGAATAACAAGCATGAAAGCACTAACCATTGCAGCGCATTTAATCAAGCCAGGCGAGTTTAAAGAAATCAACATCAATATTGCCCGTTTGCCATCACGCACACAAATTGATACGCCCATCTATGTTTATCGCGGCATAGAAGACGGGCCGGTCCTCGCCTTAACGGCAGGAATGCACGGTGATGAAATCAATGGAATGGAAATTGTGCGGAGAATAATTGATTTGGGATTCAACCGGGTGAAACGCGGCACCGTGCTTTGTATGCCGGTAATCAATGTGTATGGGTTTTTGAATTATTCACGCGAAGTGCCTGATGGCAAAGATATAAACCGGTCCTTTCCGGGAAATAAAAACGGTTCATTGGCTTCGCGGGTAGCCTACCACATGACGCACGACATCCTCCCTTTTATCGATTATGGAATTGACTTTCACACCGGTGGCGCCATGCGCACCAACTATCCGCAGGTGCGTTGCGTGATGCAGGAAAAAATCAATGTGGAATTGGCCAATGCCTTTCATGCCCCCTTCACGATCGACTCCCCTTTTCGTCCACATTCACTACGGCTCACCGCATCAAAAAAAAATAAACACATCATCGTTTACGAAGGAGGTGAATCCGTTCGCTTCGATCAATATGCCATTGAAGAAGGAATTAACGGAACACTTCGGTTAATGAAGCACCTGGGAATGATAGACGATGCACCAAAATGCCAAGCAGAAAACAAAATTATTTGGAGCTCTTCTTGGGCACGTGCGCGCACTGCTGGGTTGTTTCAGCCACTGATTAGCTGTGGGGAATTTATTAGCACGGACCAATTAGTAGGTACACTTACAGACCCCTTTGGCGAATATAAGGAGGAGGTCAAATCACCCTCCACCGGGTATGTGGTGGGGCTCAACAATAATCCCGTAGTAAACGCGGGCGATGCCCTGCTGCACATTGGGCTGGACAATGTTTGCAAGATTGGTGAAAGTGGGGAGGAGTGAAATCCAAATCAAGTGCGAAAGTTCAGCTAAAAATCAGGCTAAGGAATAAACTGGTCTGCAAGTTCAAGGTAAATTAACCGTTGGCCTATTCTATTGATAAAATTAAGAAAACCAGTCCAAGCGTTAATATAAAAGGGTCAATATCAAAAATCAGGACAAGGAATAAACAGCTTGTCTTTCGGTGGCTTGCGCGGGTCGCGGGTGCTCCAACTATAAACGATACTGAACTCATGGGCGCCACCACTGGAAGGACCCAGTTTGGAGATGGTATAGTCATAGCTGTAGCCAATGTTCAAAACATCTTTGTCGCCTTTCTTGGTAAAGCCTATCAGCAAAACAACTGATTCATTGTTGATAATCCCATTCACGTTTCGGAAAGGTATGCCCCGGTACCACGTGCCGATGATGATTGGCTCAAACGTGTAATAGACACCCAAATCCATCTGATCAAACTGGCCTTGATGGCGATACTGGAACGTAGGGGTGATGCTTCGTTCGCTCGCCTTATTATAAAAGCCTTGCCCCATCCGGCCGGGGGTCAAATAAAATTTCCAGCCTGCATGGGCGCTAATTTTCCTCGGAAGGTTATCCGGTTGCCCTGCGAGCGACTGATTTGGTTGGGTGATGTGTGCGGCTGTTACACCGAACCATCCGTTTTTAGAGTAGAACAATCCACCAAAAGTAAAATCAGGAAAAAATTTTGATTGGCCCGAATTCAATCCTTCCACCGATGAGGAGCTAACAACCTGACCCGTGGCGGCATTAAACTGATCGCCAAAGGTAAGCTTATCAAAATTGATGGAGCGGTTGTAGATGGATGCCTGAACACCTGGCCTGAACGAAAGCCCTTTGGTAATTTTTAGTTCGTACGCATAGATTGCACCAATGCTAGTGGATTGCAAGCCCAGCAATCCTTCACGGTCATGGTTAATAATCACCCCTACACCGCTATTCTTCGATTCGACATAAAAGTCGCCAAAAGCAGAAATGGTGTTAAAGTTGGCATTGATAGCCGGCCATTGGTTGCGATAATTCGTTCCAATCCTGGCCTGGCCGGTAGATCCTGCGAAGGCAGGATTTAAGTACAATGGTGCTGCATAGAACTGGGAAAACTGAGGATCTTGGGCAGTTACTGTTCCGCCCGCCAAGAGCATCAATACTAGAACGGCAACAAGTTTATACATCCAAACGGGGGATTTACCTACACACATCCAAGCAAATTAAGTTGTTTCGGTACATTTAAAAAAACATTTGCCGACAAATCAAGAGCATTCATCCATGTAACGATATTTTTGAACAAATTGTATAAATTAGTGGATCTCGGTCGTTTTATCTTTACGCAAGAATACATGCCTTAGGGTGACTTAGCGCAGTCGTATGGTCTTAACTCAAATTGAATACATTTAAAAAAGATAAGTTGATGAAGTCTGATGTGAGGAAAATTAGTTTAGTCTTAAAAAGGGCTTTTTTCTTTTTCATTTTTGTGACCACCGTGTTGGTGGGAGAGGCACAAAACCTCGCGCAGCACAATTGGTATTTTGGAAATTCGATCAACGCAGTGCGTTTTAACCGCGCTACCAACAAACCTTATACCGTTAGCGACAAAGCTATTCCTTTTGGAACGGGCGGCAGTGCCGTAGCGACCGATCCGGCTACTGCCGATATATTGTTTTATACGGATGGATCGAATGTGTACAATGCCTTTGGCACTATCATGCCCAATGGGTCGAGCCTTCTTTCCAACTCCGCTGCCAACCAACCCGTGGTGATTAGTCCTGTGCCAGGCGATTCAACCAAATATTTTATTTTCACGAACACAGCCAACTACACCACAGGCGGATCAATTGCCGTGAATATTGTGGACATGACACTTTTTGGCGGGTCGGTTTTTCCACAGCCAGCACTAGGTGATTTGAAAAACCCTAAGAATGCGGCCGTTGCCGGATTGTCCAACCGGTCGGAAGGAATGGTGGTGGTTCCTCATGCCAATGGCAAGGATTACTGGTTGATCTCGCACCAAAATGGATCACAAAATTATGCGGCCACCCTTATTAACGCAGCAAGCTTCACGGGCGGAACATTTACCACCACTATTACTTCGGGACTTGGCTTGCCCATTTCTGTGGCAAACTTTTCGTATAACCGAAAAAACAAAAAACTTGCTGTATCCGCGCAGAACCCCAATACCGATGCCATCTTACTTACCTTCAATAATGCTACCGGCACGCTAACCTTCGACCGTTACCTCTACAATACCGGCACTGCTACTGCTCAACCTCAATCTATCTACGACATCCAATGGGACAATGCCGGGCGGTACTTGTACATTTCGCGTGTGGGTGAAACCGGGATCAATGCTGATGTATTGCAGTACGATTACAATAATCCAGGCAACACATTAACAAGTGTTCTCACGGCACCGGAGTTCAGAAGCTGGGGGTTGCAAATCGCCCCCGACAGTACCATCTATCATATCTACCAGACTGCAAGTGGAAGCCCATTTTTAGTGGAACGATTTACCAAAACCGATACGATTGCTTCGCGTGTGATCGAAACACCGTTGCCCTTTGGCGCGATCAACTTCAACGGCACACAATTCCCGGCATTCATTCCAAAAGTAAATGTAACATTGACGCTATCGTTTACCTCGGTAGGCACTTGCCAAAATAACAACACCACCTTTTTTCCCAAGGTTTTTCCCAATGCCGACAGTTTGCATTGGGACTTTGGAGACACCACGAGCGTAACCGCCTGGAGCCCGGTTCACAAATTTAAACAAGCGAAAACCTACAACGTCACCTTAACAGCTTACTATCAAGGAAAGAAACAAACGGTTACGCAGCCGGTAACCATAACTGCTTTTAGCCTGAAACTCCAATTAGTTTCTGATACCACAGCTTGTGCCTGTCAATTGCCGGTGAATAAGCTGGCTTGCTCGATGCCACAATTTTCGGTGACCGCTAAAACGAGTGGAGGAAATCCAATTTCTTTCACCTGGTCCAACGGGCAGACTGGAGCTACCTTGAAACCCGACTCGGCCGGATATTATTATGTGGTGGTTACCGATGCGAGCGGCTGCTCTGCGTACGCTGGCGTAAATGTGAAACAATATGGAAAGATTGATCAGCGGTCCAACATTTGGTATTTCGGAAACAAGGCGGGGATTGATTTTAATAAAAGGCCACCCAAAGCACTGAACGTAAGTGCTATGGATTCCCCGGCCGGTTGTGCTATAGTTTGTGACCAAAATGGCCAGGTTATTTTTTATACGGATGGCGGTCAGGTCTGGAACCGAAATAATATTGCCATTGCTTCCAACATCGGGGGCGACTCTACTTCTTCTCAATCGGCCTTGATCATCCCGGTGCCCAATGATCAAACACTCTATTATATTTTCACCACCCAAGCTGTCAATGGATTTTCGGGCAACGAATTGCGTTATTCTTTGTTTGATTTAAAAATGAACAACGGCACGGGCGGCATCGTACAAAAAAACATTTTATTGTTTGCCAAAAGCACCGAGCGGATTACGGGCAACAACCAGTGGCTGATCGCCCATGAATATGGCAACAATACGTTCCGTGCCTATCCGGTTACAGCAAACGGATTGGGCGACCCGGTTTATTCAGCCATCGGTTCGGTTCATTCCTTTCAATATGCGGCCAATGGGCAAGGCTACATGAAGCTCGGGCCAAAAAATGATTTGGCCGTAGCTTTATCCAACCCTGGGACGAGCAATTGGGTGGAGGTATTTCATTTTCATGATTCCACAGGAACATTTTCGAATTACAGAAAGATCGACTTGAACCATCCGGCCGGACAAGTCTATGGTATTGAATTTTCCCCCGGTGGCAATAAGCTTTTCGCTTCTATCGAGGCCACACCCAATTCCGATATTTTTGAATATGCCTTTGACTCCCTCGCCAGACCTCACTTCAAAAAAGATAACGTGGAAGCAGGCACGATCGGAGCTCTTCAGTTGGCGCCCGATAACCAGATTTATTATGCGATCAACAACAGCACCACACTAGGAACCATCCAACCCAATGAGGACACCACCAAGATTTCATCCATTACACCGCGAGGTTTTGCACTTGCCGGAGGCACCAACAGCACCTTAGGTTTGCCTAACTTCAGGCAGCAGGTGGGCAGCGGTTTTGGTGGGCCCGGTTTTACGTTCACGGGGCTTTGCCTGGGAGACTCAACAAAATTTGTAGGAATCCCAACGGATGCCATTGACAAATTTCAATGGTTCTTCGGGGATGGAGGCAGCAGTACCATTGCAGCCCCCGCTCATTTGTATGCTGCTGCCGGCACTTATACGGTCCAAATGCGCCTCACCAATCGTTGTGGCCTGGATACAACGATCACCAAGGCAGTAAAAATAAATTCGCCCCCTGCAAAACCTTCCATTCCTCCAACGTCCACCATCTGCACTACCCCGATAACACTCAATGCCAATACGCCCGGCACTTCGGGGTTAACCTACTCTTGGTCCACAGGAGATACCACGAAGGTGATTACCGTTGCGCAGCCCGCTTTTGTTTCGGTCACCAACACAGATAAAAATGGTTGCAGATCCACAGCCTTGGATGTAGTGGTTGACAATCGACCTAAAGTAGCCTTAGGCCCCGACTTGACCGTTTGTCAAAACAATTTCACACCCAATTTGGATGCACAGAATCCGGGGACAACTTATGCTTGGACAATCTTGAATGTAACCACCAACACAACAACACCGGGAAGCACCTCGGAATTTCAATCTGTAAATACGGCTTTGCCAGGGATTTTTAAGTATAGTGTTACCGTGATTGACCCGGTTACCAATTGCCAAGTGACCGCACAGAAAAATTTTACGGTGATACAGACTCCCGCGTTCACCATAACAGGAACAAATCCTACCGTTTGCCTCGCCACCGATGGCTCGATCAGTCTCACATCAATTACCTCGCCCAACATATACACGTATTTGGTTTCAGGCCCCAGCCTCAACAAAACCCAGGTCGATCAATCTGCAGCCTCGCAAGGTCCATTTACCCCGGCCGGTGCGGGAACTTATACTGGAATAATTACCGATCAGGTTTCGGGGTGTACCATTTCCAATTCGTTTGGGCTAAGCAACAATACGTTTACCGCCACCCCAACCGTATCAAAAGCGTGCGATCCACCAATTGTTTCGATAAATACCAACGCCACCTTGTTTCCCGTTCAATATGTAATTACCAATGGAAGTAATGGACAGGCTACTTCCGGCACGGTGGCAGCCCTTACAACAAATTTTACTGTTCAACTTCCTTCGCAGGGAACAGGAACAACAATTACCTACACCATTCAAGTTAAAGACAACAGTGGGTGTATCACCACCAATAATCTATCGATCACCACCAGTGCACCGCTGCCGCTATCCATTATTCCGCCCGGGTGCGCTGCTACGGTGACCACAAGCTGTCCCTCCTGCAGCGGGGTCAACTACGCTTGGTCCAGCAATGTACCGGGTAGCATTGCAGGCCCAACCAATCAAGCCTCTCTCCAGATGACTCCGGGTGCAGGACAAGCAACCCTTACGGTAACCGGCACGGATGCCGGTGGCTGCGCGACTACTGTAAATCAAAATGTTTATATAAGTCCAACAATCGCACCTGCGTTTACTCAATCCAACCCTTGTCAAAATCAAGTGATCCTATCGGCAACACCTGTTGGTAATTTTACTTATCGGTGGTACGAAAACAGTAGCCCTCCAACAGCACCTACACAGATCGGCCAACAAATTGGGTTGACGAGTGCCGACAATGGCTCAACTTTTATCCTCCAAATTGTGGATGCGCAAAGTGGATGCACGGTGCAGTCAGCATCGAAGCAAGCGCAAGTGATTGGCCCGGTTACAGCAAGCTTAACGTCAACATTGGCATGCAACAATGGAAAACCTTTTACCATAACGGCCACCACTAATGTTGCCTCGCCTACTTATGCATGGTTCTTAAACGGAAGCCCGGTAGCCAATGCGGCCTCCTCCACCTTGCAGCAAACGAGCGCAGGCATCTACAAAGTGAGAATCAGTCTCGCGGGTTGTAAAGACTCGACTACGATACAAATTACCAAAGCACCAATCCCGGTAGGCAACTTAATCCCTGCCGCCACTATTTGCAGCGACCCCGACAACAAAGATCCTTCAACGCTTTCGGTGAAGCTTGACCCTGGATTTTTTAGTGCCTACAATTGGTTTAAAAATAACGTGCAGGTAAGTCCGCCCAATACCGGGCGTGCCTACACGGCCGACAGCCCTGGGCTTTACCGGGTTGACTTAACCAATACCTTTGGCTGCACCAATAGGGACTCAACCGTGGTCGCCAATAATTGCATACCGGTGGTGAACGCACCCAATGCATTCAGGCCGGGAAGCACCCATAGTATTAATCAAGAGTTTCAGGTATTCAGTTTTTTCATTACCGACAATTTTGAGATCGTGATCTATAACCGCTGGGGCGAAGTGATTTATGAATCAAAAGACCGGTACTTTAAATGGAACGGTGGCTACAAGGGCAATGCCGGTCAACCCCTTCCGGGAGAAACATACGTTTACCTTATCCGCTACATAAGTTCTTACCATCCCGATCAGGGCGTACAAGAATTGCGTGGTGGCGTGGTGTTGCTGAGGTAGTTTTGGAATTTTGAATTTATTATCCCATTATGGAAGAACACAATGAAGGCAAAGCCGAAAAATTCTTTAAAGAATTCGGTAAGAAAATGGACCAGTTTGCAAGCGACCTGAAGGACGCGGGAAGCAAGGCAGAAGTAGATCTTCAAAAGAGATTTGAAGAAGTAAAAGCGGCAGCCCAAAAGCTGAAAACCGAAGCCAACAAAAAAGAATGCTGGCAAGAGGTAGAAGCCAGCCTGAAAAAAGCGGGCGAAGAATTGGAGCATGCATTTAAGGCAGCTTTTAAAAAGAAGGGGTGAGCCCTACTTCAAAAATCAGCATTCGATTGATTTGAATAACGAAAGTGATTGACGATGGAAAATAATGAAACCTGACCGTAGGAAACCCACTTTCATAATTCTGCGTTAAAATTTTGATAAAAATAAATCCTGAAATGAATTCCATAAAGACAATTGTTATCGGTTTTTTGGCCGGGCTGGCCGGAGCCTATGTTTTTTTTCACTATCAACAAAAAAATACCACTGAGCCGCTAACCCAAAAAATTGTTGTGGGCGATTATACTATTCCCCTCTCCTATCCGTCTGTTACCGCATCCTCCTCATCAGTTTCAGCAACTGATAATATTGACTTCATATATGCTGCGGCCAAAGCCACGCCCAGTGTGGTTTATATCAATAGCATTTCGCAAACAGGAACGACCTACTCTGTTTATGATTTATTTTTTGGTGGTGGCGGCAGCCAACAAACCCAGGTAAGTTCCGGATCTGGTGTTATTTTTTCTTCTGATGGCTACATCGTCACCAACAACCACGTGGTGGAAGCAGCAGAAAAAATACAAGTGCTGTACAACAAAAAACAATACGATGCCGAATTGATTGGCACCGATCCTTCCACGGATTTGGCCGTGTTAAAAATAAAAGAAACAAACCTTCCGGCCATCACGATCGGCAGCTCAAAAAATTTGGCCGTGGGCGAATGGGTGGTGGCCGTGGGAAACCCCTTTTCTCTTTCTTCTACTGTCACCGCAGGCATCGTAAGTGCTAAAGGAAGAAGGATCAATATTGTAGAAGACAAATTTCCGATTGAATCGTTCATCCAAACCGATGCCGCCATTAATCCCGGCAATAGTGGCGGAGCCTTAGTGAACAGAGGTGGAGAGCTGGTTGGCATCAACACCGCCATCCTTTCGCGCACGGGCTCCTATACCGGCTACGCATTTGCCGTGCCGGTGGACATTGCAAAAAAGGTAGTGGATGATTTAGTGAGATATGGTGTGCCTCAAAAAGCGATTTTTGGTGGCCAGGTAATCGAGTATGATTTTCAAAATGCGAAGAAGTTCGATCTCGATTTGAATGTAAAAGAATTTAAGGGAGTGCTCCTCGGTAGTGTTGATCACAACGGAGCAGCCAGCAATGCCGGGTTGCAGGAGGGTGACATTATTACCAAATTCAATGCCACCGAAGTGAACAGCGAAAGCACTTTTGAAGAAGAGCTCAGCTACCGCTATCCGGGCGACAAAATTTCCATCACCTATGTAAGAGATGGAAAAGCTGGGACTGTCATCGTAACTTTGCTCAATAAAAACGGAAACAGCAACATCGTAAAACGAAAAATTATCACCGATGCCACCACGGGGGCCAACCTGGAAGCCGTGGACTACGGAGTGAAAATATCTAAACTTCGGGACGGCCTTTTTAAAACAGCCGGCCTTCCAGAAAACTACACCATCACGCAAATCAACAGGAAGCGCGTAAAAGACCCGCAAGAGGTGATTGAATTTTTTAGTAAATATAAAGGGCGGGTTGTTTTATTTGGCTTCAACAGCTCACGGCAGGAGTTGCAATTACAATTCTATTTGCAATAAACTAATACTCGTCCCTGTAAGATTAATTGGCGAACTTCAAACCAATCATCTTGTTTTGCAAGTTTAATGATTTCAGGGTTTAATTCATCACTGCTTTTACTGCTTTTTAGTTTATCACTCTAAATTGAATTTATCAATAACGCTTGCGCACTTCCAAATAAATTTTAGGAAGATTACAGGCACTTTTACAGATCCGTAATCTAATGTCGTTAAGTTAAGCACCAATAACCTCCTCTTTTTCAGGAGAGAAACGAGGTGAGGTGATAAGAAAAGGTTAACTTAATGACATTGGATCGTGTTAATCCATCGTATATGAAAACTACTCAACGTTTATTACAAATCACCCTGCTTGTAGATGACTACGACAAAGCGATCGAATTCTATACGAAGAAATTGAATTTCAAATTAGTAGAGGATACAGTGCTGAATGAAGCCAAACGCTGGGTGCGAATTTCTCCACCCGGATCGGATGGATGTGGTCTGCTATTGGCGCAAGCCGTTGACGAAGATCAAAAAAGTAGAATCGGGAACCAGGCCGGAGGCCGTGTCTTCCTATTTTTACAAACGGACAATTTTCAAGACGATTTCGAAAATCTGAAAAAGCAAGGTGTAACTATCGTGAGGGGTCCATCTGCGGAAGCGTACGGAATGGTGGCCGTGTTTGCAGATTTGTATGGAAACCTATGGGACTTGATTGAACCAACAAAAAAATAGTAAATAGTAAATTGACGCCATTAAAACTACAACGCCACATTCCAGCGCACCACTTTCTCGAGGCCTTTGGGCTGCAAGACTTTAATTTTTCCATTTTCAATTTCGATCAGCCCTTCGTCCTTAAAGTCCGAAAGCCCTCGGATCACTGACTCGGGCGCAGTGCCAACTATTTTGGCTAAATCTTCGCGCGATAGTTGGATTTTTTCGTTCTCATTTTTTCCGGGCGTCAGTTTCAAGAGTGCTTCGGCAAGACGCTGCCGCACCGAATTGTAGGCAAGGTTCAATAATTGCTTTTCCTTTTCGGCCACCTTCTTGCAGAGCAAACCAATGAAGCTTGCCGACACATCTTTCTGGCCATATAATAGGGTGAGGAAGTCATGCTTGGGAACATACACGATCTCTGAATCCTGGACGGCAACGGCCGACTCCTGGTAGGCTCCATTTTCCAGCAAAGACTCGTAACCAAAAAAATCGTTCTGGCCATACAGGTCGATGATGAGTTCCTTTCCGTCCTGGTTGGTTTTGAAGGCTTTTACGTTGCCGGATTTTACAAAGAAGACAAAGAGTGGCAGGTCGCCCTCCATGAATATTTCGCTCTTCTTTTTAAATTGTTTGATTCTTTTTTCTTTGCATAAATCATGCAGCCCAAGTGCTTTTTGCGCATCGGCAATAAAAGATTCCAGGCCATCCGAAGTGCTTTGGTAGTTCTTCGACCGCATGGCATGCTTGCGCAATCGCGCTTCAATAGCATTTAAAAGTTCGGTATCATCAAATGGTTTGGTAAGATAGTCATCCGCGCCAAGGTCCATTCCTTTTCGCAGATCGGATTTTTCTGTCTTTGCCGTAAGGAAAATAAACGGGATCTGGGCAGTTGTTGGGTTCTTGTTTAAGATGTGCAGCACTCCGTAGCCATC
The DNA here is from genome assembly GCA_043758895.1 of Bacteroidota bacterium. Classification (GTDB taxonomy): domain Bacteria; phylum Bacteroidota; class Bacteroidia; order Cytophagales; family Cyclobacteriaceae; genus ELB16-189. The sequence continues at coordinate 3,938 of JAYVMP010000140.1, read as the reverse complement.
CAGTTCCGGCATCATAATATCACAGATGATCAAATCAGGGCATGTTTCTACGGCAAGCTTCACGCCCACTTTTCCGTTTTCGGCAGCGACCACTTCATAGTTGGCCAGCGAAAGAATCTCGCCCGTGTTCTCCCGAATCTCAAGGTTGTCTTCAATCAATAATATCTTTTTCATCTGTTAATCATTTCTTGTTTAAGCCACATGGAATGCCCATACCTGATTATCATTCCTTTGGATCTGCTTTGTTGATGGGCATTTCATTACTAAAATTTTAAAGATGAGCAAAACGGATAACTTCAAAAAATATGTACACCACCATTTAGTTTGGGATAGTGATGGTAAATGTACTTCCCTTGCCATATTCGCTGGAGAATGATATGGAGCCGTTCAACAGTTCAACATAACGTTTCACAATGTTGAGGCCAAGGCCGGTGCCTTGAATCGTGGTGGCGTTGCTGGCTCGAAAAAAACGTTCGAACAAATACCGTTGCTCATCCGGTGGGATACCCATGCCTTCATCGCGAATGCTTACCTTGAACAGGCTGTCCTGCTGCGCACAATCAATAAAAATATCTTTGTTTGCTCCCGAATACTTGCTTGCGTTGGATAGCAGGTTGAACAAAATATTGCGCAAGATGCGCCCGTCTGTAATAATCGGATGTTGATCCGGTACTTCTCCCAGCACCATTCGTTGCCCCTCTTTCAACGATGCTTTTATTTCTTCACCAATATCCGACAAAAGAACAGTTAGGTTTATCGGCTCCAGCACCAAATCAACTTTTCCCTCTTCCAGTTTTCCCAGCGAAAGGAAATCATTCAAGATCGAAATTAACTGATTGACGGACGACCGTACACGATCGGTATGTTTGTTAATCTTCCCCAACTCGCCCCTGTCCTTATATTGTTCGATGAGTGCAATGCTGCTGAGCACGGTGCTGAGTGGTGTACGGAACTCGTGCGAAGCGATGGAAACAAATTTAGATTTCAGTTCATTTAATTCGCGCTCCCGCTCCATCGCCTTTCGAGCTTCTTCTTCGGCCCTTTTTCGCTCAACCACTTCGCGCTCCAGCTTTTGAATGCTCTGGTTCAAATCCTCGGTGCGCACCTGCACTTTTCGCTCCAGCTCGGAGGCATAAACGATCAACTGCTCTTCGCTCCGCTTCAGCGCATCCTCCGATTTTTTGCGCCAGGAGATATCGCTGATAAAAGCTATTGCAATAAAAATACCGTTGGCTTGCGAGTAGCTTAGGCTGATCTCCACCGGAAATTCTTCTCCGTTTTTCCTTAACGCAGTCAAGTCGCGGCCATGCCCCATACGTCTTGGGTAAGGATTATGGTGGAACGTCTCGCGGAGCTTTGCGTGGCCGCCCCGGTACTTTGGTGGGAGCAGCACTTCCAAATTTTTTCCCATGAGTTCATCTTGGTCATAGCCAAACATTTCTTCTGCCACACGGTTGACCACCAGTATGCCCCCTTCGCGGTTGCAGACAACAATGCCCTCGGTCATGCTTTGAAAGATCTCGCGAAAAGCCTCGTTGGAAACAACGGATAGGGCAAAGGGCTGTATCATTGAGGCAAGTTAATAAACAACAGGTATGATTAAAATCATATTTCAACCTGACTTAAGTTGATGTTTCACTCCATCTGCATTTGTGACATTTACTGAATCAACTAATACCCCCAACTTTGAACCGGCTTTCCATCTTGTGTATCATTGATTTCTCAGAGTCCTCAACCAAGGCCTTGGTGTGGGCAACCGGCATTGCGGCCGATTTAAATGCGCACCTCATCATCGTGCACCCGCATCGTCTTAATCAATTAGTAAAAAATGAAGACCATGTGCTGGCTAAAAAGAAAATGGACATAGAAGCCACAAAAAATTTTGAAGAAATCGCCACAAAACTTTTTAAAAACAGCTCTGTATCCTACGATTTTCAATCCGAGGTCGGTTTTATTCAAGATCGCGTTAAGGAATACATTCGCAAAAACAACATTCTGCTGGTAGCGATGGGCAAAAAATTGATGACGGCCAATAAAGAAACCGTGGACGAATTGATGGAGCAAATCGATGTACCCCTCGTTATTATTCCCGATCAAATAAAATTGAATTTTGATAACTAAATTTTATTATCATAAAATGCCCATCAGTAAAGCAGACCCAGCGGTATGATAATGGGTTTGGGCATTCCATGTGACCACTAAAAAATAAACATTAACGCATGAAAAAAATACTTGTTCCCTGCGATTTCTCTGATTCGGCAACCCATGCATTTCGCTTTGCCATCGACCTGGCCAATCAAAGCAATGGCGAGGTTTTGCTACTCCACGTGGTGGAGTTGCCTGTGATGTACGACACGTTAATGATGCCTTCTCTTTCGTTTGAAGAAGTCTATATGAAAGACATGAAAGAAAATGCCGAAAAGAATTTTTCAAAAATAAAAACCAAATGGGCAACAGATGGCCCGAAGGTAACGAGTCATTTAGAGTATGGCGCAACGGCATTTACCATCAACCGGTTTGCAAAAGAGAAAAAAGCCGACCTCATTGTCATGGGCACAAAAGGAGCCACTGGTATAAAGGAAATCATGATTGGCTCCAATACTGAAAAAATTGTTCGCACTTCCACAGTCCCTGTCATAGCGATAAAAAAAACCTCGAAAAAACCCATCAAAAATATTGTCTTTCCCAATGCCCTAATGGAAACGGAAGAGGCCTTGGCCACTCAAGTAAAAGCACTGCAATTTTTTTTTAAAGCCAAGCTCCACCTCGTTTATATCAACACGCCTTCCAACTTCAGGCGCGACCTTGATACCAAGCAGCTGCTCAATGGGTTTGCCACGCGCTACCTGTTCAAAGATTTTACGATCAATATTTATAACGACATGGACCAGGAATCAGGGCTAATCAATTTTGCACAAGAAATGAAAGCCGATATGGTGGCCATGGGCACACATGGACGAATGGGCCTTGCCCACCTGATGAGTGGCAGCCTTGCAGAAGATGTGGTCAACCACATCGCCTGCCCAATATGGACGTTTAAGAAAAAATGATGCAACACTAACTATTGACCTATTCCAATCAACAAATCAACTTCTCCATAACTTCATGGAATTAGCCGAGCCGCCTGTCAAAACCAAAACGAAATGCTATCATTGTGGATTGCCCTGCGATGATTTCATCATCGCTTCCGGGGAAAACATTTTTTGTTGCTATGGGTGCAAGGCTGTTTACGAGATCCTGAACGACAACAATCTTTGTGACTATTATTCCCTCGATCAAACTCCGGGTGTTTCTCTTCGGCATGTGCGGGAAGAAAGTTTTTTATTTCTTGACGAACCTGAAATTAACAGAAAAATAGTGTCCTTCGCTTCGGATGATTTTAGCCGTGTGCATTTTTTTGTGCCCGCCATTCATTGCATCTCTTGCATCTGGCTCCTCGAAAATCTGCAGCGGTTAAACGAAGGGGTGATTCGCTCAGAGGTGAATTTTAGTGGCAAAAAAATTACCATCGATTTCAACAGGTCAAAAATTTCGTTGGGGGCTATTGCCCGATTATTGGCTTCACTTGGATATGCCCCCGTCATCAGGCTGGAGGGGCAAAAAAGCAGACCTTCGGCCAACCGGTTTTTGATCACGAAGCTGGCCATTGCCGGATTTTGCTTTGGCAACATCATGCTGTTGAGTTTTCCCGAATACCTTGGCATGGATGAAGCAGATCATGAACTGAAAGAGGTCTTTTCGTACCTCAACTTGTTGCTTGCCCTCCCGGTAATTTTTTATAGTGGACAAGCGTATTTCATAGCTGCCTGGAAAAGTTTTAAACAGCAACAGATCAATATTGATGTGCCCATCGCTGCCGGCCTTGCTGCGCTTTTTGTTCGCAGTGCTTATGATATTTTTACACATACTGGCCCCGGTTATCTTGATTCGCTTTCGGG
>JAYVMP010000139.1:0-5842 GCA_043758895.1 Bacteroidota bacterium | reverse complement strand
TCTGTAGAAATTTTTTGAGAAGCCTGAAAATCACCCTGGATCAGAAAAAAAAGACCAAGATTGTTTTTGGCCGTAGCCGCCAAACTATGAAATCCTTCGCCTTCAAATTGATTTAATAGACCCGTGGTGATTTGGATACTTTGTTTTAAATCAGAAATCCGCAGGTCAAATGCTTCTTTCAGTTTAGCAGTTAACGCTGAAACGGGACTATCGATAAAGGGAGGTATTAACATGAACGGATTAAAGCAGTTATAAACTTACTATTTTGACCGCAATAAATAAGGAACTGGATTCTTTTTCGATAAACCTAGCTCGCTTTCGGTCGCTGATCCTTGTTTTTTTCTTCTTGCCTATCGAATACATTCAGGCCGTCTTGAAGCATGTCGCTGATGGAATGGATAACTTTGTCTAATTCTGCGGCCGATTTTTTCAAGTATTCAATCATCGGCTTCTGCTCGCTCGCTGGGAGGTCCTTTTCAAGCAAGTTGATCAGACCCATAACGCTCGCCACCGGTGCCCGCAATTTATGGGCATTGATGAAGGCATACTCTTCCAATTGCCGGTTTTGTTCCTTTAGGGCAGCGGTCCGCTCAGCTACTGTCTTCTCCAGGTTTTGATTGTTCTCGGTTACTTGCCGGTGGAGGATTTCGATATTGCTATTTTTTTCAGCCAGAATATCCCGTTGAGAAATGACTTCATCCTGTTGCGAGCGGATTTCTTCATTCAAGGCCAACACTTCATCACGCTGCCGGGCCAGGGCAGTTTGTTGGTTCGTTATCTCTACGTTGCGCTCTTGGAGAAGGGCATTAAGTGATTTTTGATTTTTGAAACTCCGTACGGCAACGAAAAGAGAAAGTGTTACCAAAAGAATCCCAAAAATAACGGACAGTAAAATTGTATTTTTTAGTTTTAGCTCTTCAGCATTTAGCGCAGCGTCTTTTTTCAGGCTGTTGATTTCCAGCTGTTTTCGCTGGAGTTCATACTCCAGTTGAAGGGATGAAATTTTTGAATCTTCGGCAGAATTTCGAATGCTGTCCTTATACAGGGAGTATAACTTGAAATAGCGATAGGCCTGAACGGGATTATTCTGAAGTTCGGTAACCTTGGCAAGCAACTCATAGCTGTCGCGAACATACGTTTTCAGGTTGACCACCCGGGCAATAGCCAAACACGCTGTGAGTTCTTTTTCAGCCTGTTGATATTGGTGTTTTTTTATAAACAAGTTGGCAAGCGACATTCGCGAGTGCGCCCTTCCCCGGTTGTGCCGGGTGGTGTCGCTTGATCCTTTCGCTTTGTAGTAATAGGTCAATGCGTCATCAAAATTTCCAAGCCCGGCATAAGCATCGCCTACGCCAATGGTGCCTAAGTCGATAAGTGGCTTTGCTGATTTTTTGAATGGGCTCATCATCTTCAGCCCCGTTTGATAATAGGCTAATGCGCTATCAAATTGATTCAAATGATAATATCCGTTTCCAATATTGATGTGCATTACCGCTTGGCGAAGAATATTGCTGAGTTCGCGCTGCTTGTTTAGCGAAGCACGATAGTAAGTGAGTGCCTTAGGATAGTCGCCCAAATCGTTATACACCATTCCCAAATTTCCGGTGAGGTCAGCTTGTGCCTGGGCGTTATGAATTGAATCAGCTATTTTCAATCCTCTCAAAAAATTGGCCAACGCAGCCGAATGGTTAGCCTGCGACCAAAACGCTAAGCCCATAAGCCGATAAGCCAAAGCGAGCCCTTCTTGGTAGTTCAGTTTTTCTGCCAAGGTCTTTGCTTCCATCGCATAATTGCCGGCCACAGTTGGATGGTCGTAGGTTTCGTCAGACGAAAGTTGAAGGAAGAGTTTCACACGCAACGTATCTTCCTGTTGATGCAGGCTGAGCTGCCTTTTTAAGCTATCAACTATATGGTGCTGGCCAGAACTTTTGCCAAGGGCGACTAAAATCAGCAGGGTGAGAAGGCAAAATTTCATTTCAGGATTTACAAAGCAAAAAGGATAGAAATGGCAAATTTCATAATTTCTTGGAAAACCCGGTAATCCCCCATTGATCACGTCAACATTCCACCATCTACCTGAATCACCTGGCCTGTAATATAGCTCGACATTGCCGACCCAAGAAAAACGCAGGCGTCAGCAACATCTTCCGGTTTTCCACCCCGTTTTAACGGAATGGCATCGCGCCAGCTTTGCACGGTTTTTTCATCGAGCTTGCCCGTCATTTCGGTTTCGATAAAGCCCGGTGCGATGGCATTGCAGCGAATGCCACGCGAGCCTAACTCCAAGGCGACTGATTTAGTAAATCCTATGATTCCAGCCTTTGATGCCGCGTAGTTGGCCTGGCCTGCGTTACCTTTCAGCCCCACCACGGAAGTCATATTAATGATGGAGCCACCCCGTTGCTTCATCATCGGTTTGCAGGCGGCCTTTACCGTGTTGAAGCATGATTTTAAATTTACTTGCATGATTTTGTCCCACGACTCCTCATTCATGCGCAGCAGCAGGTTATCCATGGTGATGCCCGCATTGTTCACTAAAATATCGAGCGAACCAAATTCAGAGATAACATCAGTAATCAATTTATCAGCTTGTGCAAAATCCGAAGCATCAGATCGGTAGCCCTTTGTTTTGACCCCTTTGGAAGCCAGCTCATTTTCAAGTGACTGTCCTTGTTCTACACTGGATAGATAGGTAAAGGCAACATTTGCCCCTTGCTCGGCAAATTGGATGGCGATGGCTTTGCCAATGCCTTTGGAGGCCCCGGTGATGAGCGCAGTTTTATTTTGGAGGAATTTCATTTTTAGATTTATTTAGGGAAAATATCGATAGATTTCTTTTCGATGTAAAACGCGCTCAAAAGTAAGCGTTTCATTTCCATACGACAATCCGATTCTATGAATTGCCAAAGCAGATTTTGTAATAATTTTTAAATCCCGTTAGCTTTTCAACGCCACCTAGTTTTTCATAGAATTGATAGAATCCATTTCTTTGAAGGCATACTTTTCGATTCGCGCTCGATCAGCAGAAGGTAATGCCGATAATCCTTCAAGGATTTTTTGTGATAGAGAATGTTCAAGCGTTGCTCTTTTTTAATCTCTTGTAATAAGACTTGGCTTCTGAAACAATCAGCCGTTCAGAAGAATCATTCTCCTTTAATTTCTTTCCAATCACATAATCTTCAAGCAATCGTTCAATTTTTTCAAATGTGTTAACATCGAGCTGAACCGCTACTTTTTGATTCAACTCGTTTACACTATATTTTTTGTAAATCATGACCTTAACTTAATGTTTTGGTTTGTGAAAATATTGATTTTTTACTGCTTTATTTTAAATAAATTGCATCATGTTAAACTTGGCCGTAAAAATAGCTGAAATCAAGCGAGAGCTTGCTGATATCCCAGAATCTCGGCTGGCCGAAGTAGATCGTTACTTGAAAACCATTCTCAAGACAAAAAAGTTAAAAAAGACAAGAGAACCCAAGACGTTGGGTGGGATATGGGCCAACAAAGGATTTGAGAAGATTACTTCTATTGAAAAGGAAATTCAAGCCAGTAGAAAAGAGCTTGGTGCAATGATCTTGCACAAAAAATTATAATGAACTTTTTGATTGATACTGTTACGATTGTCAGGCATTTTTCTGGTCAAGGAAATATTGGAAAGAAGGCAAAGGAAATAATTGCTGATGCTGAAAGCGGGAGGCACACACTTTTTATTTCTGTCGTGAGTCTCTTTGAAATTATGTATTTGGCGGAAAAGAACAGAATCAAAATTTCATTGCCACTCACTATTTCTGCCATCAGTAAGAAATCATGTTATCAAATTGTGGATTTAACTACAGACATCATTTTAGTTTCTTCTAAAACCAAGTTCTACGAATTGCACGATCGATTAATTCTGGGAACAGCCCTTCATTTTCGATTGTCAATACTTTCCAGCGATACTCGTTTTGACGAGGTAACTTCTATAAAACGAGTTTGGTAAGCCACGAAAAAAGTCTTTTTTCAAGTTATTTTAAGAACCTATATTTACCAAAAATTTTATTCTATGGCTTACGATTTGATTGTTATTGGCTCAGGTCCTGGCGGTTATGTGGCGGCCATCCGCGCTTCGCAATTAGGAATGAAAGTGGGCGTTGTGGAAAAAGCTGAATTGGGGGGCATCTGCCTCAACTGGGGTTGTATCCCCACCAAGGCATTGTTAAAAAGCGCCAATGTGTTTGAATACATCCAGCACGCCAAAGACTATGGCATCGATGTGAAAGATGCGTCCGTTGATTTTGCCGGGGTGGTGAAACGCAGCCGGGAGGTAGCCAACGGCATGAGCAAGGGCATCCAGTTTCTGTTCAAGAAAAATAAAATTGATCACATTGCAGGCAATGGCAAATTGAAGAAGGGAAACAAAGTAGAGGTGACGGATGCTGCAGGAAAGAAAACCGACTACGATGCCAAACACATTATTTTGGCTACGGGTGCGCGCTCACGTGAACTACCTGCCTTGAAAATTGACGGAAAAAAAATTATCGGCTACCGCGAGGCAATGGTTCTTTCGGAGCGTCCGAAGAAATTGTTGGTAGTTGGTTCTGGAGCAATCGGAGTTGAGTTTGCTTATTTCTATAACACCATGGGCACTGAAGTTACGATTGTAGAGTTCCTGCCTCGCATTGTGCCGGTAGAGGATGAAGAAGTTTCGAAGCAGTTGGAGAAGTCCTTCAAGAAAAACGGAATAACTATCTATACTAATTCAGAAGTTACTTCAGTTGACACAAAAGGAGCTGGCTGCATTGCCACGGCAAAAACACCGGCCGGAGAAATAAAAATTGAATCGGATGTTGTTCTTTCTGCGGTGGGCGTCTCCACCAATCTAGAGAATATTGGTTTGGAAGAAGTTGGTGTGAAAACCGATAAAGGAAAAGTAGTGGTTGATCAATTCTATAAAACCAATGTGCCGGGTGTTTATGCCATTGGCGATATTACTTCAGGCCCGGCCTTGGCACACGTAGCGTCTGCCGAAGGGATTTTATGTGTGGAGAAAATCGCGGGCCAAAACCCAGTGCCACTCAATTACAATAATGTTCCGGGGTGCACGTATTGCTCACCAGAGATTGCCTCGGTGGGATATACTGAAGAGGCTGCTAAAAAAGCAGGCTATCAAATTAAAGTGGGCAAGTTTCCATTCACGGCCTCTGGAAAAGCCAAAGCCGCAGGAGCTCCCGATGGATTTGTGAAAGTAATTTTTGATGCCAAGTATGGCGAATGGCTCGGTGCCCATTTTATAGGATCAAACGTAACGGAGATGATTGCCGAGGTAGTGACCGCCAGAAAATTGGAAACCACTGGTCACGAAATTATTAAATCCATTCACCCACACCCCACCATGAGCGAAGCGATTATGGAAGCAGCTGCCGCTGCGTATGGAGAGGTGATACATTTGTAATATGCTTTTGGAATTAAAAAAATGCCCTCCAAAACGGAAGGCATTTTTTTTGTGAGCTCACAAGCTTAGGGCATCACTACGGCATCAATCACATGTATCACACCGTTAGATTGGTTTACATCCATGATGGTGATCTTAGCCGTGTTTCCTTTTGAATCTTTCATCACAACATCATTGCCGCTCATCATTGCGGTTAACGTTCCACCTTGCACGGTTTTAAATTCTGCTTTGCCTTTTCCTGCTTTGATTGCTTTCGCCACATCAGCAGAACTGAAACGGCCCGCCACTACGTGATACGTCAACACTGACGAAAGCGTGGCTTTGTTTTCGGGCTTCAGTAAAGTTTCCACAGTGCCCGCAGGAAGTTTATCAAAAGCTGCGTTGGTAGGAGCAAACACAGTGAAGGGG
>JAYVMP010000138.1:0-5238 GCA_043758895.1 Bacteroidota bacterium | reverse complement strand
TCGGGTATTCAAACTTCTGCGCCCACTATTATCCAAAATTTGTATTTTGCGCCAAATAATGTTTTCTAAATTTTTTCAATGGACACTAAATATTTCTTGCCCTCAGAAGACCAATTCATGGTGAGAATTTAACGTAAGCTCTGATTTTAAAATGATTTTAGACGCCCTCATGCCCGAGTCGCTCAGCCCCGAAACCATCATCCGCATTGGTGGCGTGGCTCTATTGCTCATCATCGTTTTTGCAGAAACCGGCTTGTTTTTTGGTTTTTTCCTGCCGGGCGATTCACTTTTGTTTACCGCTGGATTGTTTTGCCAGACCGATTTCATTAAGCTTTCTCCAGAGCTATTGATCCTCTTGCTGATCATCGCAGCCACGCTCGGCACCGCCACTGGGTACTTTTTTGGAAGGTGGGCGGGCGACTTTTTCAGCCATCGAAAAGAAAATTTTTTCTACCGAAAGAAATACGTTGACCTCACGCAGGAATATTTCCAAAAATACGGCATGATGGCCTTTGTTTTTGGCCGGTTCATTCCCGTGGTGCGCACCTTTCTACCCATCCTTGCGGGAATTGCCAAAATTAATGTCAGGAAATTTTGGCTTTATAATTTGTTTGGAGCGACTTTGTGGGTCGTTTCTGTGGTGATGGCGGGCTATTGGTTGAGCAGGCTGTTTCCGGGCTTGACCAATTACCTGGGATTGGTGGCAATTATTATGATTGCCATCTCTACATTACCCTTAATTATAACCTTTTTTAAAAAACGTGAAACGGTGCAGCAAGGAAACCTGAAATGAAATGGCCATTCCCTTCAATCATTTAAAACAAAAAAAACTACTGCACCTGCGGTTGGTCGATCCACTGGCTCTTGCTGTGGCCTGCATTATTTCGTTATTGTTTGCCAACACTGCCCAGCAATACCTGAATACCTCCAAAAAGAATTCGGCTTGTGCTAAAAATCAAACGGTGGTTTGTTTTCAAACTGCCGATGACCCCTCTCCCGAAGATCGCCCAGAGGCTTGGGGACTGGAGAAATGCAATGCTTTTCAACAACAAAAAAATAATAACCCCTCGTTACCCGTTACTTTTAATGTACCCTTGGATTACAAGGGCAGGTTAAAAGGATATTTTTATGAGCTTTCTCAACCTTCGGCTTGGGTTCCATCGATACCCGTAGCATACCGGAAGTTGATCCTTTGAGATTTTAAATGGCCAAGTAGTTGCCTATTTCATTTCTGGCTTGCATCTTTAAAGCATTAAGTTCTTAGAAAAAAAATCTGAAACCTTTTATTTAACCTTTAACCTATACTTTAGTTATGAAAACTCCCGCTAAGTCAACCTCTCCCTCTTTAGGCGACAGCTTAAAATCCGGTTTTGCCGCAGTTGTAATTCCCTTGGAAATTATCGTTGCTATTTTGCTTTATGTATTTTGGCTTGGCGATGGTAGCAATTTCCAAGGTGGCGACAATACCGGTCATCCAATTCCAGGCAATTATCTCGCCATTGTATATAAAGGAGGTCCGATTGTGCCCATGTTGCTTTCTCTTTTGATGATGGTACTCACCTTTGCCATCGAGCGGTTGATCACCATCAGCATGGCCGGGGGAAAAAGCAGCACGCAAAGCTTTATTAAAAAAATCAAGAGCCTGATGGAATCAGGTAATGTGGACCAAGCGATCAGCGAATGCGACAAGCAAAAAGGATCAGTGGCCAATGTAACAAAAGCCGGGCTTCACAAATTTGCCGAGCTGTCAAAAAACAGTGCCATTGATGTTGACAAACGCATTCAATTAATCCAAAAAGATGTGGAAGAAACCACCCAGCTTGAAATGCCGATGTTGGAAAAAAACCTGGTGATCATCGCTACCATCGCCTCCATCGCCACCTTGCTAGGCCTGTTGGGAACAGTGTTGGGTATGATCAAATCATTCGCTGCGTTGGCCACTGCGGGTGCGCCAGACTCCGTTGCCTTGGCCAACGGTATCTCAGAAGCCTTGATCAACACCGCACTTGGTATCGGCACTTCAGCCATTGCCATCATTTTCTACAATTTCTTTACCAGCAAAATCGATGCGCTTACCTACGGCATTGACGAGGCCGGTTTCAGCATCGTTCAAAATTTTACGGCACAAGCCAAAGCATAAACTTTTAAAACTGAATTGTTATGTCAAAAGTAAAGATGCACCGAAGCACCCCTTCCATCGACATGACACCGATGGTGGACTTGGCGTTCCTGCTCGTTACGTTCTTCATGCTCACGGCCACGGCCACGCCTGACGAACCGGTGCAAGTATCAATTCCATCTTCCGTTTCGCAGATGCCAATCCCTGAAAGGGATATGATCGTTATCAGTATCGGGAAAGACAACAAGGTGTTCTTCACGGTGGATGGTCAATTTACCAGGCCAAAAATGCTTAGGGAAATGTCCAAAATCTACAATGTTTCATTCACGCCAGATGAAGAAAATGTTTTCGCGGTGATCACCAGTTTTGGTCTTCCGATCCAAAGCCTTAAACAATTTTTGTCCATGGGGCGAGAAGAACGAAAGCAAATAGAGCAACCGGGAATCCCTGTTGATTCGTTGAACAATCAATTGAAGGATTGGGTGCTGCAAGCACGCCTGGCCAACCCTAAGGTGCGCATCGCCATCAAAGGTGATGCCGATGCCAGCTACAAAGTGGTAAAAAAGGTAATCAACACACTTTTGGACCGCAAAGTGAACCGGTTCAACCTGATTACCGGAGATGAGAAAATGCCGGACGACATGAAAAAAGCGGCTGTGAAAAAACCAGCTTAATTAAACTTAAAAACAAATTATTATGTCAGAAATAGCCCAAGGCGGTGGTGGTAAAAAAGATGGCAAGGTAAGGAGCAAGAAAACGTCCACACGGATCGATATGACCCCGATGGTGGATTTGGCCTTCTTGCTGCTTACCTTCTTCATCCTTACCACCACACTATCCAAGCCTCAGACGATGGAAATTACCATGCCTGAAAAACTAAAAGAAGATGACAAGCAGCCGGAAGTAAACGAGAAAAAAGTACTCACGCTCGTGCTTGGCGAAAATGACAAAGTGTATTGGTATGTGGGCATCACCGAGCCGGAAGCAAAACAGGCAGATTTTTCAAAAGATGGTATCCGCAAGGTGTTGTTGGAGAAGAGAGCTGAAATCCGTGATATGATTGTGCTCATCAAAGCCATGGATGAATCCAAATACAAAAACATGGTGGACATCCTTGATGAGATGACCATCAGCAGTATCCAGCGTTATGCCATTGTGGACATTACCTCGGCAGATAAACAAATCGTTAAAGAAACAAAGCTATGAAGTGCCCATCTGCAAAGCATAATAAAGTGATGATTTGCATGGCCATTCCAACTTTAGATTTATGGCAAATCAATAGGAAATAAATTTTAAACAGATGAAAGACGAAAAAAAATCATCGGAAGGTTGGGAAGACATTGTCTTCGAAAACCGGAACAAGGCTTACGGAGCTTATTTTCTGCGCAGGACCTATTCCAAGAATGTGGTGATCTCTTCGGTGCTGGCACTGCTGTTCATTAGTTTTGTTCTGGCATTCCCGTCCATTGCTGCGCTTTTCAAAAGCGATGAGGTGATGGTGAAACCAAGATTAAGGACAACGGTATCGTTAGAGCAGCCACCCCCAATCAATCCGGACCAACCGCCTCCACCCAACATTCCTCCGCCACCCACAAAAACAATTATTAAATTCTTACCGCCCAAAGTGACGGACAAGGAAGTGGTGGAAGAGGAAAAGATGCCTACTATTGAGGAGATCAAGAAAAATGAAACCGGTTCTGAAAATGTGGAGAGCACAGGCGAAGTTGTTTTTGATGAACCCGTGCAAGAAGTAGTCAAAGACAATGGCGATGCTAATAAAGTATTCACGTTTGTAGAGCAGCCGGCCGAATTTGTTGGCGGGCTGGAGGGTTTCTACAAATGGGTGCAGAAAAATCTCCGCTATCCAGCCTCTGCACGAAGGATGGCCTTGGAAGGAAAGGTCTTCGTTAAATTTGTAATCGAGCCTACCGGAGCCATTTCAAATGTAGAGGTAGTGAAAGGATTTAATGGGGAGTGCGACAAAGAAGCTCAACGGGTGATTTCGATCATGCCCAAATGGAAACCTGGAAGACAGAGCGGCAGAGCGGTGCGCCAATCCTATCAACTTCCCATCGCCTTTAAATTGGCCGAATAGCTATTCATCGAACCTCCTGCACCGATCGGTGCAGGAGGTTTATCTTTTCAAAAAACCATGTTTTCCGTTGTCAAATATTTTGCTGCGCTCATGTGCTTAGTATATGTGCTGCTGGGCGCAGGGTTGATTTGGGGATCGCACGCCATCTTTACCAATCCACCCAAGTATGCGGTGTCCATGGGCAGCATTCTCATGGTCTATGGGATGTTCAGGGGCTACCGGATCTATCAAAAATATTTTGTAAAATCGTAGGGCCTTGTTATCTACTACCTCACCAAATCATCCCTCTTTCCTATTCCCTTCTTTAAAATACACACCTGCCAAAGGCAACGTGATTAGCCTTATCTTACCTTCCGCGGCAGCAAACTAAAAATCATCAACCCGTTTTCATTTCTTAATTTTTTACTTGCCTTGGTGTTCTTCACCAACAAAACCTGTTTACTTTTAGTCCCCGTTTTGTTGATAGCCTCACCCACTTTCCATCGCCCAGCACCAACAAAGGCAGGGTAATGAAAAATCAGAAATAGAGGTGCTCAAGAGTGAGATTGATGGTCGGGAGACCAACAATAACTAAGGTTGGTAAAGATTATCGGGTTGACCCCTAATTCAATTTTTGTTTATACCTTTTACCAAATATTTCCCTTATGAACCTGCACCCTGACTTTGAAATTGCCCTTCGCCTGCTGGTCTCTTTTGCCATCGGCACTGCCATTGGCCTGGAACGCGAATACCGCAGCAAAGCGGCCGGGCTGCGCACTATGATTATGATTTGCTTAGGCTCTACCATATTCACCGAAATCTCCATTACGGTAGGTGTGGCCAACCCCGATCGGCTGGCTGCCAATATTGTTACCGGTATTGGATTTCTGGGCGGTGGTGTGATCTTTAAAGACGGGCTTACCGTTACCGGGATTACTACGGCCACTACCATTTGGATTTCGGCTGCGCTGGGGATGGCCGTAGGTGCCGGTGAATACTTTATCGCCATCGTAGGTTCGGGCGTAGTGCTGATTGTGCTTACTGC
>JAYVMP010000137.1:0-11093 GCA_043758895.1 Bacteroidota bacterium | reverse complement strand
GTTATCCCTTCGAACATATACTAATAAATTTAGTACCAAAATACTAATAATATTAGTGCCAACAAACTTTTGCGAACTATCTACCTAATCCTAATATTTAAATTGCATAATCAAAAAAATTGTTGCCATGAACATGCTTAGCGAATTGGGTTCCATCACGTTGGACACACATAGTTTGGGGGGCTTCACCGATGAGGAGTTCTATCGCTTCTGCCTCGACAACCGCGATTTGAAATTTGAACGTGATGCCCAACAAAATATCATTGTTATGTCAAACACAGGTGGAAAAACCAGAAAGAGGAATGCTGAAATATTAGCCGAGCTAATTTTTTGGAATCGTAAGAACAAAACAGGGGTTTGCTTCGATTCCTCCACCGCATTCAAACTTCCCAACGGTGCGGTGCGTTCGCCCGATGCCGCTTGGATAAAATCAGATCGATGGAACGCACTGACCGACCAAGAAAAAGAACAGTTCCCTCCACTCTGCCCTGACTTTGTGATTGAAATTAAATCACCTACCGATCAGCTCGCAGTGCAAAAAAATAAAATGGAAGAATGGATGGCCAACGGTTGCCAGTTGGCATGGCTGATCAATCCCGATGAAGTAATGACGTATGTTTATCACGCAGGAAAAACAGAGGTATATCCTTTCAACAAAATCCTTTCAGGTTACGAAGTGCTCGAAGGTTTTGAAGTGTTGTTGAGTACTATTTTTGTTTGAGAAATTGTAAGTCTGGCTACAACATCAAGGTGACTCGTCCTGAAAAAAAGTTTACACTCTTGATTATCCTCTGCCTTTGGTGTTGCGTGCAGGCTCTGCGCGATGGGCTCCACCAACAAACAGACTAAGCATCGCCCAACAAATAACTCTTATTGCTTTCACTCTCGTTTGTTGGTGAGCCTGCCCTCATTGCACTCGCGCAACACCAACAAAGGTCGGGTGAGTAATGAAATTGAAGAGCAGAATGGATTAAGACCTCCTTCCCCGCAGAGATTCTCCGCCTCGGGGCTTTGGCGGAAGCGCAAAACGAAACGAGGAAAAATAGTAATAGATAAAATGATGGGTTGTATGAAAACAGAGAACATGAAACAGATAAGCGCAGAGTCACGAGGCGGAGACTCTGCGGGGAAATAGTGATTATTTTTTTCTGCGCTGACAATAGGTAGTTCAATTTTTTGATGTTGACTTTGCTGTAGAAATTTCAGTAGGGAAAAATCCAACTAAATTCTATCGTACTTTCTTAACACAAATACACTTTCGTTTCCACCTTTACGTGGTGCAACTGCCACCTCTATCTCAAATTGAAATCCAAAATGACTCTTAAGCATACAAAACATGTCTATCATCGCTTGATGATCCCACACATGAAAATGAATAGACCAATTCATTTCTTTCAACTTTAGTATCACTTCACTAATCTCCTTATCTGTTTTACCAGTGCCGTGCTCTGTATGCTTTACAAAATCATAATAATGTTCATCCTGACTCCATGCAGGACCATCTGTATAATCTTTGATAAAATGATCTAAAGGCGTGGTGGAGCGAAATTCATCGAACGTATATCTCTTGTCTGGTATCGCCATAAATATTTTTTCCCCTGGTCGAAGTACGCGAAGCATGTTTTGATATAGTGGCGACTGGGTTTTCTGTATGTTCAATAAAATGATTTCCGATAATGAAATCCTGAGATTCAGATTGAACAACATCTAACGTTTCCCCGTTTCCAATAATATCTACTTCAACCAAAGAGTCCGTCAGTTCAGGAAATATCTTGGCTGAGTCAGCTTTTGATATTCGATCAAGATACTTTACGCTAACACCGTTCTTAACTCGTAAAGGAATATCCATGGCTCCTATTTCAATTCCATTTCCAGACAAACTCGCATAGCTAATTCCCCAGCGGTCAATTTTTGAAAACTTAGAAACCAACTGGCAATAGATTTTGATCTTTATCTTATTAAGGAGATTCATAAACTACTAGTTAGATGCTATACTTATAAAATTATTACCAAACATCACTCGCTCTTCCTTTCCTTCGGTGATGCTTTAGTTTTTTTGGATTTGATCGTCAATAGCTCCCCTGTGCCTTCGTAGTCGGCCATGATCGTTCCGCCTTCGGCTACTTCGCCTTTGAGGATTTCCTCGGCCACGGGATCTTCCAAATATTTTTGAATAGCACGGTTCAATGGGCGAGCCCCAAACTGGTGATCGTAGCCCTTCTCGGCCAGAAAGTCCTTTGCCTTTTCAGTCAGTTCCACGTTGTAGCCGAGTGTGAGTATCCTGGCAAAAAGTTTTCCGAGGGTGATGTCAATGATCTTGTGGATGTGTTCGCGCTGCAGCGAGTTGAACACGATCACATCATCCAAACGATTTAAAAACTCCGGGCTAAACGCACGCTTCAGTGCATGTTGAATGGTGCTCTTCATCACTTCTTCATCGTTCTCGCGATTTGCCTTTGTGGTAAACCCAATGCCCGCTCCAAAATCTTTCAAGTCGCGCACACCAATATTGGAAGTCATAATAATGATGGTGTTTCTGAAATCCACCCGCCTGCCTAAGCCATCAGTAAGGATTCCATCATCAAGCACTTGCAACAAAATGTTGAACACATCCGGATGTGCCTTTTCAATTTCATCGAGCAAAATCACGCTGTACGGTTTCCTTCTTACTTTTTCCGTAAGCTGCCCACCTTCTTCATACCCTACATACCCAGGAGGCGCACCGACCAATCGCGACACCGAAAATTTCTCCATGTACTCGCTCATGTCGATGCGCACCAGCGCATCTTCTTTATCAAATAAATAACTGGCCAACACTTTGGCCAGTTCCGTTTTGCCAACACCCGTAGGACCTAAGAAAATAAATGATCCAATAGGTTTTTTGGGATCTTTCAGCCCAACACGGGTGCGCTGTATGGCTTTAGTTAATTTCTTGATGGCTTCGTCTTGGCCAATTACTCTTCCGCTCAACTGATCGGCCATGCCCAGCAGTTTGTTGCTTTCTTTTTGAGCGATCCGGTTGGCCGGAATACCGGTCATCATGCCTACCACATCGGCAACGTTATCCTCGGTAACTGTGTATTTCTCCGTGCGGGTTTTTTCTTCCCACCGTGTTTTGGCCAAATCAAGTTGCTCAATCAGTTTCTTTTCTTTGTCGCGAAGCTGTGCCGCTTCTTCGTATTTCTGGCTTTTCACCACACGGTTTTTTTCCTTCTTTACCTCCTCAATGGCCTCTTCAAATTTCACAATGTCATCTGGCACATGGATATTGTTGATGTGAACGCGGGCACCTGCCTCATCCATCACATCAATGGCCTTATCGGGAAGAAAGCGGTCGCTGATGTAGCGGTCCGAAAGCTTTACGCAAGCTGCTAATGCCTCTGTCGTATAAGTTACGTGATGGTGTTCTTCGTATTTTTCTTTGATGTTTTCCAGAATCTGGATAGTCTCATCCACCGATGTGGAATCCACCAATACCATTTGGAACCTACGGGCTAAGGCGCCATCCTTTTCAATGTATTGACGATACTCATCCAGTGTTGTTGCACCAATACACTGGATTTCGCCACGGGCTAAAGCCGGTTTAAACATGTTGGAGGCATCGAGCGAGCCAGATGCTCCGCCTGCACCTACAATGGTATGTAGCTCATCGATAAACAAAATAACATCAGGGGATTTTTCGAGCTCGTTCATCACGGCCTTCATCCGCTCTTCAAACTGGCCACGGTATTTGGTGCCGGCCACCAATGAAGCAAGATCGAGCGTGACAACGCGTTTGCCAAACAATACACGCGAAACCTTTTTTTGAATGATACGCAGCGCAAGACCTTCGGCAATGGCCGTTTTACCTACGCCCGGTTCTCCTATCAATATGGGGTTGTTCTTTTTTCTGCGCGACAAAATCTGGGCAACGCGTTCAATTTCCTTTTCACGCCCTACGATCGGGTCAAGTTTATTGTCCTCGGCCAACCGGGTTAAGTCGCGACCAAAATTATCCAGCACAGGAGTGCGCGATTTTTCGCCACCTTTCTTTTCTTTACTCGAGCCAGGCACGGCACCGCTTCCAAACATTTTGGAAGAATCTTCGTCCGGGTCATCGGTATCGGAGGCAGCTTGCGGATGTTCATGTTGGTATTCCAACATTTCTTTTACAATGTCATAGGCTACATCAAACTTGTTGAGGATTTGAGTAGCCAAATTATCTGGGTCGCGCAATATGGAAAGCAATAAATGCTCCGTGCCGATCAACTGGGCTTTAAAAACTTTTGCTTCGAGGTAGGTGATCTTCAGGATTTTTTCTGAAGCGCGCGTAAGTGGAATATTGGCCACATTTTTAATTTCATGAGTGGCTGTTCCTTTCGATACTTTCTCGATCTCACCGCGCAATTGATCCAAGTGAACACCTAGTTTTTTCAACACGGCAACGGCCACCCCTTCGCCTTCGCGAATCATGCCGAGAATGAGGTGCTCCGTGCCAATGTAATCGTGGCCTAACCGCAACGCTTCTTCCCTGCTCAGGGTAATTACTTCTTTCACACGGTTAGAGAATTTTGCTTCCATGTTTGGCATAGCTTCTTGATATATGTAAATGTAAATGTTTAGGCTTGATAATTCAAAAAATTAATAGTTGCGTGATTTGAGTATGATCCCCAATGTCGTTTCCTTAAGCTCCTCTTACATCCTCTCTTGTGGGGAGGAACGAGGTGAGGTCATCAAAAATGACTTACGGAAACGACATTGGTATGATCCCTCTAACACCGGTCTGTTTCTATTTGTTCACTTGCTGCGAGGAAGACCGGATCAACGCCAATGCCTCCGGCCCTTCGCAAAACAGTAAATCAATGAAGCTGAGGTTGGGTGCAAATTCATTGCCAAATACCTGATGGTAAGGATGAGGGTGGTAATAATTTCTAAAGCTAAACGGTTTTTTATCAGAAATCGTGCTTCGAAGGTCTAATGTATTTTCCCCCACTTCCTTTTGATACGACAGGCTTGCCGAAATATTTTTTTGAAGACGGAACTGTCGCAGACAGAATGACAGCAAATCCGTATTTAGGTCAATCAAATACTCATGATCGCTAAACAAAATATTTTTCAGCTCATCAGAATAGTAATCAAAGAAAGGTGCCTTGCGGTAGGCCGATTCGATGGTGCGCCAATGGCTGGTGCGCCATTGCTTACCTGTGCCAATACGGATATCCTTAGTTAACATTTTTCCGTGCCTCGCCACCAAGGGTACGGTGATCACCTTCACACCATTGGCGGTATTGAGGTAACACCGGTTGCGATAGGTTTGCTTCACGAAGCACTCGTGCGTTTCCAAAACCAAATCTCCTGCCGGTAAGACCGCGCTAAAATATTCAAGAGAAGGGATATAATGGAGCTCAATAAGTACGTTCATCATTTTTTCGAAAGGTAAAGAATCGGTTTAAAGGCTTAAATTTGGTAACAGGAATTTAACACGGAATGAGTAATGCATTGTCATATTCTTGTAAATTTGAACTCTGGATGTATGACTAACCGGCTTCTCACTCGTGCCTTTCTCTTTGCTTTCGCTATAGCTATCCTACAGTCTTGTAAGAACAGTGAACCAATAAGACCCGTAACCCCACCGGTCGTTCCAACCTTATCGCCCTGCGGGTCAGCCGTCAGTTACGGTTATACCGATAAGGTTTCCTATTTTCCTGGAGATGATATCGAAGTCTTTTTGCAGAGCAGCACCACCCTAAATTGCGGACTTGATTTTTATGACATCAAAGGCAGCGTGGCATTCAGTTCCAACGTGCCGCTTTTCACACAATTGATCTGGCCCACCGAGCCTTGGGCAAACGGTTACAATTTTCAATTCAACGGTAAGATAAAATTGCCCTCCTCCACGGCAAGCGGCATTTATTACATCGAAAATAAAATCCCTTTTGTTGTTAAGTCTGCGACACCCGCAGAGATCACCGTGGTCTATCCTGTCAATACCATCAATGCCTATTGCAACAGCGGAGGCGAAAGTATGTATGGATTTAATTCCACCAACCTGATAGCCTCGCGCATCGTCTCATTCCTTCGGCCATTGACCGAGCCTACAGAAGAGGGTGCGTGCAGCGAATGTTTAAAATGGTTGCCCAGTCTGCCGAACCTTAAAATAAACTACGTCTCCGATTTAGATTTAAACGACTATACTTCATTTCAATCAAGCAAGGTTTTATTGATCGTAGGCCATAGCGAATATTGGACACGCAATGCAAGGAAGAATTTTGATCGGTTTGTTAATGCGGGGAAGAACGCCATTGTACTCTCCGGAAACACCATGTGGTGGCAAGGGCGTTATTCGGCCAAAAGGGATGCCCTCATTTGCCATCGGATTGCGCAGCTTGATCCCGAACCGGACCCTGCCATGAAAACCATTCTATGGGTTGACCCATCCTTGCAGTACTCCATACTTTCGAGCATTGGAGCCGACTTTAATCATGGCGGTTATGGGCTGAAAAGCGATAACGGATGGGATGGTTTTAAAATCAGCAATCCCGCCTCTCCATTGCTCCAGGGATTGAATGTAAAGCGAGGTGATATCATCAGCCTGCCTACCGGGGAATACGATGGAGCACCTGTCATAAGTTTTGATGCCGCTGGGTTTCCTGTTCTCGACAATGGGCTATTAAAATTCGAAAAACTTGAGTTGATTGGGTTCGATAAAGGAAGCCGCGTTGGCAAGGAAACCATTGGCACTTTTATTGTTTTTCAAAAAACAAAAACTTCCGGGATCATCATCAACGCAGGCAGCAACAGCTGGTGTTCACTGGCTGGGATTGGCTCTTCCTACTCGGGCGACCAACTAAAAAAAATAACCTCCAACGCAATTACTAAACTGTTGGTCGGAGACCCGGTATTTTCGAAGTAGATTTTTTCAATACGCATCAAAATCCCCTAAGCCTTTCCTTATCACTTGAGGTTCCGCTCCTGTAAAATCAACAATGGTAGAAGGCACATTTCTACCGGCACCGCCATCAATCACCAGGTCCACCTGGTGCTTAAAGTCTTCAAAAATCTCTTCAGGATCGGTGGTATATGCTTTGATTTGATCATCGTCTTTAATCGAAGACGTGATCAGGGGATTTCCCAGCAGCCTAACGATCGCTAACGGTATGGAGTGATCGGGTATGCGAATGCCTACGGTTTTTTTGTTTACCCCCAAAATCTTTGGCACTCGGTTGCTTGATTCAAAAATAAAAGTGAACGGCCCCGGCAACCTTTTCTTTAAAATTTTAAAGACGGGTGTGTCTATCCTTTTCACAAATTCGGAAATATGGCTCAGGTCACTGCAAATAAAAGAAAGGTTTAATTTGAGCGGCTTGATGTCCATGATCTGGCACAAGCGCTCTACCGCTCTTCGGTTCATCAGGTCGCAGCCAATTCCATAAATGGTGTCGGTCGGGTAAACAATAATTCCTCCCTTTTGCAGCAGCTCAACAGCGTGATTGATTTTTCGTGGCTCGGGGTTTTGCGGATGGATGGAGAGCAGTTCGGCTGGCATTTGCCGCAAGTTAAAGAAAGTGGATGGTGAGAGAAGATGTTTGATGTTTGAATTTAGAAGGCCGATGCGTTTACTTTACGTAATTTTGAATTTCCTTATTTGTAATTAATATATGCCAGAAGTAAGCAAAGCCAAGCTCGCTTTTTACCTGATCGGCTCTACCCTGCTGATCACTTTCGTTTTTTACGGCTACCAGATCTGCTATACGCCCAACATATTGTTAGAGCGGGATGATCGGCCTTTCATTGTAAAATCGGGCAGTACCTTTCGGCAAGTGCAGGAAGATCTCGGCAACAATGGTTTCGTGAACGATATGGTTTCGTTCAGCTTTTTGGCCCGACTTGCAGGATATGATAAGGCAATAAAGCCGGGTGTGTTTCTGCTGCGAAGAAACATGACCAACCTGCGAGCACTTAAAATATTGGAGGCCGCACAGCAAGTACCTGTGCGGGTTACCTTTTCCTATATTCGATTGCGCAGCGAGCTGGTGGCGAAGATTACCAAGAATGTAAGTATGTCACCGAGCGCATTTAATAATGCCTTGGATGAATTTATTAAATCCAATGCCGAAGGATTTAACAAAGACAATATCCTTTGTCTGTTTTTGCCAAACACGTACGAAGTTTATTTTAACGTCCTTCCCGAGGACCTGTTAAGCAAACTAAATGCGGAATACAAAAAATTTTGGAATGAAGAACGGACCAACAAGGCAAAAGCCCTTGGGTTAACTCCTATCCAAGTATCTATTCTGGCATCTATTGTGCAGGCCGAATCAGTAAAGCAAGATGAGGCGCCTGTCATCGCAGGGTTGTACCTCAACCGCCTGAAAAAAAATATTGCGTTGCAGGCCGACCCGACTTTAGTTTATGCCGTGGGCGATTTTAGTTTGAAACGGGTGCTCAACAGCCACAAACAAATTGACTCCCCATACAATACGTACAAAAGCCCGGGGCTGCCGCCCGGGCCAATCAACGTTCCACAAATTGCCAGCATTGATGCGGTGCTAAACTATCAGCCAAGCGACTATTATTATATGTGTGCCAAAGAAGATTTTTCCGGCCACCATAATTTTGCCCACAACCTGGAAGATCACAATAAAAACGCACGGAAATATCAAAAAGCATTGGATGCCGAAATGGAGAAGGCGAAACAAAATAAAAAATTGAAATAATGTACCGATCTGAAACCACCGTGCGCGTGCGCTATGGAGAGACCGATCAGATGGGCTTTGTCTATTATGGGTTCTATGCGATGTATTACGAAGTGGGCCGGGTAGAAAGTTTGCGCCAACTGGGGCTCACCTACAAAGAACTGGAAGAGGGTGGTGTGATGATGCCCGTGCTCGAAAATAAGTCCAGGTATTTATTGCCTGCCCTTTATGATGATGAGTTGCGCATCGTTACCACGTTAAAAGAAATGCCTTCGGTGAAAATCACTTTCCACTATGAAATTTTTAATAGCGAAGATAAATTGATTCATCAAGGCGAGACACTTTTGGCATTCGTAAATAAAAACACAGGCAAACCCTGCCGGCCACCGGAGCATTTTCAAAACGTGCTAAAACCCTATTTTGGATGAAATACGTTACCCGCAAACGCATTTTGCAATTTGGCACTGCACGGGCCACCCGTCATTGGCTCAAAAAAATCAAGTTTAAAAGACATGATAATCTCTCGCTTTATAAATTTTTAAAGATTTTCATTTTCAACATCAACGAAGATGAGATCATGGACCGCGCCAATGGGGTAGCCTATAATTTTATCCTGGCCACCTTTCCGGCAATCATTTTTTTGTTCACCCTCATTCCGTATATCTCAATCTACTTTCCAGAAATCACCACCCAAACGATTATGGGCTTTTTGCAAGATGCCACTCCGCCCAATATGTATGCGGCAGCCTCTTCTACCATCCTCGATATTATCAGCATCCACCGCGGTGGCCTGCTCACATTTGGTTTTGTGTTCACCATTTATCTTTCCACCAATGGAATGATGGCCCTGATGCGGGCCTTCAACGCCTGCTACCGTACGGTGGAGCGAAGAAGTTGGTTGCGGATGAGGCTAACCTCTACACTGCTCACGCTGATGCTCGCCATTGTTTTGCTTTCTGCCATCGCGATGCTCATCGTTGGGCAGTTCAGCCTAAGTTACGTTACCACACACCTTGAAAAATTCAGTGAAGTGAACTTAGACAAGTACACCATCTATTTTCTTTTTGGCTTGCGGTTCATCATCATTTTTGTAGTGTTCTTCGTTGCCATTTCCTGTGTCTATTATTTTGGACCTGCCGTACACTACAACTGGAATTTTTTTTCCATCGGCTCCATGATTGCAACATTGGCAATACTTGGCATCTCCTATGGATTTTCTTATTACATCACCAATTTTGGGAGTTACAACAAGGTCTATGGCTCCATTGGCGCGCTCATTGCGTTGATGGCCTGGGTGCAGTTGATCACCGTGATCCTCTTATTCGGCTACGAAATCAATGCGAGCCTTCACTATGCGCGAAAGATGGAAGCAGTGGAAACCCATCAGCGCACCAAGAAAATTACTAAATCCTTTCGTTGACTTTTGATTGAAAAGATTTTCCGATTAATTTTGCACTCCCAAATTCAAAACACAACACAGAGGAGTGGTAGAGCGGTTTATTGCACCGGTCTTGAAAACCGGAGACCCTTCACGGGGTCCGGGGGTTCGAATCCCTCCTCCTCTGCCTATATACAAACAACCAACTGATAACCAGTTGGTTGTTTGTATATAGGGTGGCAGCATAGGGTGACAATTACGGCTAGAAGTAGGTAATTTCTCGTATTACGATGTACTGCTCACCAAAATCCGCAATTATCTGCGTCCAGTCTTTTTGTGGGTTATACCGATAGCGGAGTTTATAAACGAGGGGCTGTAGATCAAATCCAAGTATGTTGTTGTCGTGCTCAACCTCCGATTTGTATTCTGTCAAATCCCCATTGTCGTTCAATAAAAAAAAGAAAGTCTTTTTATAAGGCTCACCCCTAACAATTGTGCCGTCACCGTTTCTGGTCGGAGCATCATATCCTTCAAACATTATTTTAGTCGGCTCGTCTCCAACATACTTATAATATGATTGCGTAAAGTCAGACAATAAAACTCCGTTTTCAAAATATCGCTTTCGAACTTTAACGAGTTGCTTGTCGCCCATCCATTCGTAATTGAACTCATCTTTATAACCATGTTCCCCAAATTTTTCATGGCTTTTTGTCGAAGGTTTCATTGAGTGAGCAGTTGGATATGTCCACTCATCTTTTTCGACCAGACCATTTTCCGCAAAGAGTTCCTGCTTGACTTTTTGTCCTTTCGAATTGTATGTGAATTTTGTCTTCTCTATTAGCTTGCCCCCTTCAATGCTCCTAATCTCATTGAGCCGTCCAGTAGTGTCTCGAATATATTCCTCTCTTGTGCTATCAACAATCCTCCACGAAGACTTTTTTATTGTTTTTATCTTGCTCTTGTAACGATCCGAGTACTCATAGAGAGTTTTCAGATCAACCTCTTCTTCATTCTTTTCATTCAAATGAAAATCTTCCTGA
>JAYVMP010000136.1:0-4521 GCA_043758895.1 Bacteroidota bacterium | reverse complement strand
CTGTCCATAACCTACGTGATGACAGTAACCCTTACCAGAAGAAAAATCTTAAAATGAAAAACCCGGACAGGGCCGAGTCGATTTCTCATTTGCTGCCCGGTGTGGGGCAGATGTATGCAGGCTATGTGGGCAGGGGGATGACTTCACTATTAATCCAATCGGGACTGGTTGCCTTCGGCATTTACAGTTTTGTGAATGGCTATTACTTTTCTGGGGCATTCACGGGCGTGGGGTTGTTTTATATATTTAACAACGGTGGCGCAAGGCACGCCTATTATTTAGCCGAGAAAAGAAACAAGGCGTTGATCACGAGGATAGACACGGAAGTCAAGGGCGTGCTTTTGAAGGAGATAAAAAAATAAGGGCACATGCCTGCGCCCTTATTATCATGGGGATTACTTTTATCCCCACATAAAGAATTTGTTGCTGCCGACATATTTGCTGATGTCATTGTTATTAATGATCAGCACCACAAGATCCACTAAGGGAACGATGCCAAAAATACCACCGCAGGTGATAAGGTAGTAAACAATGAGCATTGGTGTGCCGCCCAAATACACCCGGTGAATAGCTAAACCGCCCACGACAAGATCAAGGATAACCGCTATCCAAGCATTTTTATCGGAAGAAGAAGCCTGAACCGAAAGTGGGTTCATCAGTGCTGCCGCATCCGAAAACTGAGGAGTTATCGGAGTTGCCATGCTTAGGGTGGCTTCAATTGTGGCATCGTCAACTTGGTAGATGGAAGATGCTTTGCTGCTGTACGCAAATCCTGCGATGCACACGAGCAAGAGTAGTAGATTTTTTTTCATTTTTGGGGTTGATTTGTTTTAGCAAGGATAAAAAAACAAAAGGAATATTGCAAGGCATTTATGGGTGCATTTCAAAATGACACAGGCTTTTACCTCACCAATCTGAGTGTGTGCGGTGTGGGAACTCCGGATTGATAGAATACCGTGACAGTTTGAGATGCGCCCGCTTTTCTATAAAATTGGCATTGCTTTGCGTAATGTGGATACAGGACAAGTTGGTAGCAAAACCTATAATTGGAGGGCGGCAAGGCTTTGCCAAAACTCAACCATTTCGCGTAAGCAGTAATGGTTTAATGCCTTTTTTATTTTACCTTAGATTCTTTCAATCCATGAGTTTGTTGCAAGGAGATAGGCCATTTAGATGCCTAATCATCTATTTTTTGTTTGTCTATTGTGAGGCTGCGGCTCAAAACCAAACCCATGCCGACTCGCTTCCATCCATCAAGGCACTCCACGCAATTTATCAGATGAGATTCGGTGACTTTGAAAAAATCAGCAGTACAATAAAAAAGGAGGAGAAAGATGTCTTTCCTTTATTAGAAATATTTGCTTTACGGTGGAAAGATGTTCCTGTGGCCTACAGCGCCTCGGGTAAGCAATACCATGAGCTGTTGTTAAAAGAGGCTGCGCAGCTTGAAAGAGAGAGCCAATCAACTCCCATTATTTCGTATTACAAAATCTGTACTTACCTTTTTCTTTCAGAATACCATTTTTCGTTGGATGAAAGCTGGCCCGCATTGAAGTATGCTCAGAAAGCTTATCCATTAATCACAGAGGCATTTGATAAAAATTATGAGCAGCCCGAATTCCAATTTATAAAAGGATTGTACCTCTACTATATCGAGTTCTTTCGACAAAAAAATCTGTTCTATCGGGCAGCGTTGGCTCCGTTACGTTCGGGAAACAAGATAAAGGGAATAGCGCTATTAAAATCTAGCGCAAAAAAAATATCGATGGCGCAAGTGGAGGCACAGATTTTTGAAGTGCACCTGTTGCTCCATTTGGAAAATCGACCGTTTGAAACGATACTGAGCAGCAAGGAACTTGCCACGACTTATCCTCAGAATTTAAAATTCACTGAGCTCTATGCCGACAATTTGATCCGGTGCAAAATGTACAAGGAGGCACTTCCGGTGGTGGAGCGTTTGCGAAACCAAAAATCATTGTACTATTCCAACTCGGGAGATTTTTTTCGCGGGGTAATTGAAGAAGAATACTTTTTTGATAAGCAGAAAGCGAAAGACGCCTACCAACGCTGCGCCAGTAATGACTACAGGCCCACGAAAGCGTATCAACGATTTGCCCTTCAGCGCTTAAAAAAAATATAGCAGCGCACCGTTTGTTGACAAGGCATTACCAAGCTGGGGATTCGGCAAACAACGCTTATGTGAGTTTGAGTTTTTAATTCTTCCGTGCCTCCATCTGGTCTTTTCGGTCAATTTCTAATGCTTCTTTTTGAGGGGTAAAAAATCCCATGCCCTTTTTTTCAAAATCCCGAATTCTTTAAAGCGATAACCGACCACCATTTTAAAAATCGTGTTGGTGTTAGTAAACTGAATTTGTTCAAACTTAATGTTACGTGCTTGTGCCACAAAACTCACCCCGCCAAAAAAATGATCACTGTTGTAGCCAACGGCCAGCCGCAAGTCCACAAAGCTGTTGAGGGTAATGTCGTGTTTAGAAACACCTGCCGACTGGTAATACACCCAATGATTGGCCGGGCCAAGTGAAAGTGATCCATTGATAAAGAAATTCTTCACCACCAAGGTGTGCGCATAACCGGGAGCAACGCTAATGGTGGTGTAATCCAGTTCGCTGAAATCTGCTTTTGTTCCAAAGATAGGCTCATAACTCCGTCCATACACAGCAGAGTCGGCACGCAGGCTAAAGGTGTTGAGTGTGCCACTCAACAAGAACGAGCCACCACTTTTCAATTGCCGTTCAGAAAAATTGTAGGCCGCCCGAATCGAATATTTATCCTTATTGAATAGATAAATTCCATTCATGCCGGTGTTCCACACACTGATGTCGGGGCGCTGTGGATAGGGCAGGTTAGCAGGCACAGGTTTATTGGTGTCGGTGAGGTAAAACCCGTTGTAGTTTTGTGTGAATAGGTCCAGCCCAAAATTTTTCCCAAGGATGTTGGCTTGCAAATCGGTTGTTCCGGAGTGTCCATAAAGAAATTGGGTACTGGTATTGGGCTGAACCGAGAAGGTAAATTCAACTCCGACTTCGAAGATATACATGCCGAATCCCAGGCCATAGTTGCCATTGGGTTTGTAGGTGAGCTTTTGATTACGGTTAGCTTGGTTTTGGATAGCAAAGGAGGTGCTTCGCTGTTTCAGTACGGGCCAAAGAAAAAAGTAATCCGGGAAACGTTCGATGTATTTTGACCGGGTAGAATCCGAGAAAGTGAGGGCAAAGGATTTACTAACGCAAAAGCAAAATAAAATTACGAATAGAGTTTCCTTAATTTTCATTACTAACTGAGGTTCCGCAAAAGAAATATTGATTTCACGATTTATTTATGAATATGTAGATAGGGAAAATAAGTTTGACCAGAACCAAATAAGCTATCTATAGCAGCAGTGAGCGTAATCTCACCCTATTATTGTTGATGACTGTCCAAGTTTACGGTTGCATTTATATAAAACCGCTCAAGCAGACGCATATCTTTTGTTATGATCTCCGCTTTACCGGTAAGACCTTCGCGGTATTGGATTTGCCTTTTATTCGTGGTGGTAAGCCCCCTATTAAGACTAACTTTTGCTAAGTATCCGCTGTCAGTTGGTATTTTGCTAATAAACTCAATCTTTCCATTGACCGAGCCAAATTCCTGAAACGGGTAAGAAGAGAATTTCAACAACACCTGCTGGCCGACTAAAACTTTGCCGAAGTTAGCTTGTGGGATCACCACCTCCGCAAAGTATTGGCTGTTTTCGGGATGGATGAAACAAATCGATTGATTAGCTTGGAGTTGTTGATTTTCCTGAAAAAATGAAGAAAATGCAACCTTACCCTCAATCGGTGCGATCAGTAAATATTTTTTCTTCCAGTCGTCCACATGACTTTTGAACGTATAAAGAGCCTGCTGAAAAATTGATCGTTGTTGCTCAATTGTATTGTCTAATTCCAGCATTTCTTTTTGCTTCTCGTTTTGTAAGTTTTCGTTGCTGATGATGGTAGAGTTTATCTGCGGCAATGTCAATTTTTTGACGATGAGTTTGCTTTGTTCTGAGCGATAATCAAAATCGGAGATCACCTTGTTATTTTTTAGTAATTCATTGGCATCAAACGTTTTTTGCGAAAGGGCTAAATCCTGTTGTTGCAATGTCTTTTGTGAAATAAGATTTGCATGTAATTGCTCAAGGTTTTTCATATCGCTTGTCAAAATGATTTTCTTTTTTACATAGAATCCATCCAACAGGTAGTTGCTGAAGGTCACAAAAGATTGAGAGAATACTTGGTAAAATGGTTGTAGTTCCCCTAATTGGGTATATCTGTTTTTAAAATACAATTGAAGACGCTCCGATTGGTTGGCATAAAAAAATGATTCCACGGAGTCTAAGTCTTTTGAAAGTTTAAGCACCTCTGCCTGATTAGCGGTGGATTCTACGTAGCCTAAAATCTGACCTTTTTGGACAGTCTGGTTTTCAAGAACGTAAAGCTTTACCAGCTTGCTTGTGATTTGACTGACCACGGGTTTAGG
>JAYVMP010000135.1:0-7731 GCA_043758895.1 Bacteroidota bacterium | reverse complement strand
GGTCACTAAAATGAATAACCAATGGGGCGAAGTGATCAAACTTGTCCAAACCGAATTTAAAATCGCTGCTTGAATATATTGTATTTTTGAAATGCACCCTTGAATTTTGAATCCTGAATTTTTAATCTTGAATTTTGAATGCTGAAAGTCCGCCCTAAAAAATCTCTTGGGCAACATTTTCTTAACGACCTGGGTGTGGCCGCCAGGATTGTGGATGCCTTGGAACTGCCGAAGGGAAAAAGTTTTGTTTTGGAAATTGGACCCGGCACGGGTGTGCTCACGAAACTATTAGCGCAGCGACCGGAAGTGGATTTGCACCTTGCTGAGATTGATCGCGATTCGGTGGCTTACTTGAAGCAACATTATCCCCAACTTGCAGATCGGCTTACCGAAGGTGATTTTTTGCAGATGGATTTAGCTGAAATGACCGAAGGCGGCATCCACATCATTGGTAATTTCCCCTACAATATTTCTTCACAAATATTTTTTAAAGTGATGGAGCACCACCGCCAAGTGAAGCAAGTGGTGTGCATGCTTCAATGGGAAGTGGCCAATCGCATTGCGGAAAAGGAGGGAAGCAAAACGTATGGAATTTTAAGTGTGCTTCTGCAAGCCTATTACTCCATCGAGTTTTTATTCAAGGTGCCACCCGGGGTTTTTTCTCCTCCTCCCAAAGTGATGTCGGCTGTGGTGCGGCTCACTCGAAACGATCGGCCTCAACTTCCTTGCAGCGAATCGTTATTTAAAAAAGTAGTGAAACAATCGTTTCAAACCCGAAGGAAAACCTTGCGCAACGCACTCAAACCCCTAAATTTACCCACCGAGATTTCAACGTTGCCCTGGATGGATTTACGTGCCGAGCAGTTGGGAGTAAAAGAGTTTATTGAGCTTACCTTTAAAATTGAACATGCCAGTGAAGGAGTTCGCAGCGTTTGAGTTGACCAAAGAATTTCGCGACCACTTTCAGCAGGCGTTGAACGAGCGCGATGGAGCATTTATTTATTCCAGCTTAGAAGAAGTAAACCCGGCAGACATCACTGCGCTGCTGTATGAATTCACCACAGCGGAGTCGAAATATGTGCTTGATCTGCTTTCGTTGCAGGTACGTTCGCAGATCATCATCAGCCTTGACTCTGAAGCGCGGAAAAACCTTGTTTCGATCTACTCCAATGAGGAGTTGACAGAAGTTGTCAACTTATTGGACTCTGATGATGCGGCCGATATCCTCAACGAGCTTCCGATCAAGACCAGTGAAGAAATTATCGCAGGCTTGGATAGCGACCTCAAGTCGCAGGTAATTGATTTGCTGCGCTATGATGCCAATGTAGCTGGCGGACTGATGGCCAAAGAATTGATCCGTGCCCGCGCCAATTGGACTGTTGTAGAGTGCATCGATGAGATTAGAAAACAGGCTGAAAACGTCACTACGTTTTATGCCGTGTGGGTTGTGGACGAAAATGACAAGTTGCTAGGCAGGCTGGCACTCCAAAAATTAATCCTCAGCGATCCTAAAACGTTGGTCAAGGATATTTATGATGACGATGTAATCTCGGTAGAGACTTATCTGGAAGACCGTGAGGTAGCGGAGATCATGAAAAAATATGACATGGAGTCTGTGCCCGTAGTGAATGTACAAGGTCAGTTGGTAGGCCGGATTACCATCGATGATGTGGTGGACGTAATCTCCGAACAGGCGGAAGAAGAGCGGCAGTTGATGAGTGGGATTACCGAAGACGTGGAAGAGGATGACAGCCTTTGGAAGAACGTCCGGGCGCGCTTGCCCTGGCTGCTCATCGGCATTTTTGGCGGGATGCTCAGTGCAAGGTTTATGGGATTTTTTGAGCATGAACTCGCCAAGATTACAGCTATCGCTTTCTTCGTTCCGCTCATTCAGGCAACCGGTGGAAATGTAGGCATTCAATCCTCTGGCTTGGTGGTACAGAGTTTGGTTAGCCCAGGCTATGTTGACGAAGGCATTTGGAAGCGGCTGGCAAAAGTTTTTAGTGTGGCCCTTCTCAACGGCTTATTGCTTTCGTTGATCGTTTTAGGTTCAACTTACGTCCTGTTCAGCAATCATAAACTATCGATGATCGTTTCTTTCGCGCTGTTTTGTGTGGTCTTATTTTCTTCTTTTGTTGGAACAATTACCCCAATGATTATCAATCGGTTGGGCTTTAACCCTGCGTTGGCCTCCGGGCCATTTATCACGACTACCAGCGACCTGCTGGGGCTTACCACTTACTTTGTTACCGTTCAGTTGTTAATATAGTCGGCCTACCAACCGATGTAATATCTTCCATCATTGTGCATGTATTTTTTGAACCTCAGGTAATTATATTTGTTTGCTTATCAGTTGTTTAATAGTTGAAAAATAAATTGGGATTTGACTTCTCTATAAAGTGAAAAAGAACTTAGCAGACCGACTCCGGGATAAATTTGACGAAGTGGTTGAAAAACCATTGCTGACGAGCGCCCTTGTTTTGTTGTGCGTAGCCGTGGTGGTACTAAGTTTGAGCTTGAGTTATTACATCGAAGATTTCCATGGTTTTTTTGGCCAGATATTGGCCCAAGCTCACGGCATGATCTTCGATATTGCCGTGATCGGTATTTTGCTTTTTTGGCTGAACCAAAACGGAGAAACCCGCCAGCGGATCAGGACTTACAAAGATGAGATCGATGACTTTCGGCTATGGGAATCGGAAGAAGCTGCCTTCCGCACCGTGGGTAACATAAAGCGATTGAACCGCCATAAAATTTATGAAATCAATTTGGTGAACTGCCACCTCGCCCGAACCAACTTGAGTCATGTAAACCTAAAGGCATCAAATCTCAACTCTTCCAATCTCTCCAACTCATCGTTGATCGAAACCAATCTTGAAAATACACGGCTCAATCAAACCAACTTCGAAAATTCTAACCTGAACCAAGCGAACTTAATGGGAGCTTATGCCAGCGGGGCAAATTTCAAAGATGCCTTTTTGATCAAAGCCAACTTTGAAGGGGCTTTTTTGATCAAAACGAATTTTAAAAATTCTTATTTGATGGAAGGAAACTTGCAAAACAGCTATTTGATGGGTGCGGATTTTGAAAATGCAAGCCTGTACAAAGCCGACCTTCGCGGAGCAAAGGGATTAACAATCGAACAGCTTGCCAAAGCGAAGACATTATACCTCGCCAAATTTGATGACGAACTCTTGGAGCAAGTGAAATCCGTAATTCCTGAGTTGGTGGGCAGTTAGATTTTGTACAAGTGATTTAAAAAATTATCTTTGTGTCAGTCAACAACGGCTTCTGCACCGAAGCCGTTGTTTTGTTTTTTATACGGGCTGGAAATATTTATGTAACGGATTGGATATGAGCAAAAAAATTTCTTATTATACCAAAGAAGGCTTGAATAAGCTTACCAGCGAACTGGCTTTTTTGAAATCAAAAGGCCGCTCAGACATTGCCAAGCAAATTTCGGAAGCCCGTGATAAGGGTGACTTGAGCGAGAATGCCGAATACGATGCCGCCAAAGATGCCCAAGGACACTTGGAAGCAAAGATTGCCAAACTGGAAGACCTGATGGGTAATGCCCGCCTGATCGATGAAACTAAAATTGACACTTCATCGGTCTCTATACTTTCCAAAGTAACTATCAAAAACAAAAAGAATAATGCGTCAGTTACCTACATGCTTGTAAGCGAGGAGGAAGCAGATCTGAAAGCAGGAAAAATTTCTACCCAATCACCCATTGGTAAAGGACTGTTGGGCAAGAAGAAAGGAGACATCGCCAAGGTGAAAACTCCCGCAGGCGAAATGGAGTTTGAGATTACTAACATTGGTAGTTAATTGTTATTAATGATCTGTTAATTGTTGATCGATAGGCTTATTTGCTAATTATTGATTGCCCAATGAAGTCGATCTTTTCAAAAATCATTGACCGCGAAATCCCGGCACACATTGTTGCGGAAGATGATCGCTTCATTGCGTTTCTTGATATCAATCCGTTGTCTATTGGGCATACGCTCATCGTTCCTAAAGTGGAAATTGATTATTTTTTTGATCTGGAGGATTCTTTGATGGCTGAGCTTATGGTATTTTCCAAACGCATGGCGACAGCAATTGAAAAGGCGACCGGATGCCGAAGGGTAGGGGTAGCGGTGATTGGTTTTGAAGTGCCCCATGCCCACCTCCACCTGGTGCCAATGAATGGGATGAGCGATATTAATTTTGCTAATCCGAAATTGAAGTTGACGCAAAGCGAATTAGCTGCGACCGCAAAGAAAATCTGCAGCTTCTTTAAATAAAATCTATATCCATGTTCAATGGATAGCGCATCAAAAATTCCAGAGCATCTTCCACAGTGAGTCCTTCAAATAAAACTTTGTAAAGCCGATCGGTTATTAAAGCGCGCACTTTGTAATGATCGGCACATTTTTTTGCAATGCGCACGGTGTTAATCCCTTCCGCTACTTCTTGCATGTCGGCAATGATCTGTTCCAATTTTTCTCCTTTCGCTAAGCGATAGCCGACTGTAAAATTACGGCTCATCGGGCTGTTGCAGGTGGTTACCAAATCACCAATGCCTGCCACACCGAGAAATGCTTTGGTGTCGCCACCGAGCGCGCGGCCGAGGTACACCATTTCAACTGCACCACGGCTGATCAACAACCCTTTTGCATTGTCGCCAAAACCAAGGCCGCTCAATGCACCTGAGGCGATGGCAATAATGTTTTTTAAAACACCGGCAATCTCGACACCTACGATATCACTGTTTTCATAAACTTGAAAACGGTCGGACTTCAGTAATTTTTTGCCCGTTTGGATCACTTCGTTAAAATGACTCGCAATTACCGTTGCAGCAGGTTGGCGCAAGGCTAACTCTTTGCTGAGGTTAGGCCCTGCGAGGCACCCGATGCGCACTGCCACGCTCTCTTCACGGATCACTTCGCTCATCGTTTTTACCACATTGCGATCCAATTTTTTGGCAGTCTCAATAGTTTCTCCATTAGGCAGGGTTATATCGAAACCTTTCGTACCATGAATGAGCATGTGGTAGGGGTGCAAGTGCGGAGCGAGTTGTTTCATCATCGCCCTGAAATTCTGCGAAGGCACCATAGGGAAAATAACTTCACACGCTTGAGCAAGTTTGGCGAAATCACTGATTGCTTCTACTTGCGGATGCATTGTGTAGCCTAAATGCTGGCGGCTTTGGTTGATGGATTTAACCACTTCCGGATTGCGTGCGTACAGCAACACCTTGCGGTTCTGTGCCAGCATATTTGAAATGACGGTACCGAAGTGGCCCGCACCGATCACCCCAACCGACTTTTCAGATGAACTGCTCAAGGTCATAACCAGCGAGGCGGTTGTGGTAATAGTAGAGGAGTGACAAATCTTTAGTGATGATGTTACCTTTTTTATTTTTTAGGAGCGGTCGGTTCAGATGAAATACCCCCACGTTATCAACGCCCCTGTTGATCACGATGTCTGAATTCCCTTTGAGGTGAGAGGCATAATTTATTTTTCCTTGCTCCTTCATCAGGTAGATTTGTTTCCGCACCCGTTTGAAAACCGATTTAAATTCTTCGTATTCAATTTCAATATCCTCCTCGGGGAGCCGCAACAAATTGAACAAATCCAATTGATGGAATTTTTTCTGCCACATTTCAAACGCAATAAATGAAACGAGGTGGCTGGCAAAAACCCGGTTGATTTTGTGGTATTCGGTCACAATGCGTTGGCTGAGCATGCGCGTGTATTCATCCTCGCGCTGCCGATCTACGGTAAGCTGGCCGCTGCTGATGAAGTAATCTTTTGGGTCTATAATTCGCCCGTGTGCATCTAAGCTGTTTCCTTCTTCGTCCACGTAGTTGCCCATCACATCGAGGCCCGGGCCAATTGAAACAGAGATGTTTGATCGGTTGCCAAAGAATTTGATCAGAAACTTGATCAATTGAAAACTCCCGTATTTATCCTGTTCAGGAAAATAACGGTCTTGCCCTTTTACATGAAGGTAATCTTCAATCAAATCGGGGGCTTCCAACACAAAATGGTAGTTGAGTGTAACGGGCACAACAAAAATCTTTCTTGGCACGCCTTCTTTATTTTCGCCCGAGTTGTACAATGATCTTTGCGCCTCAATAGCCGTGCTTAACAAGCCTAATTTTAAATTTTTTTCAATCATGCCCGAACGAGAGCGGGTTCCTCCGGGGAAAAACAGACTGTGTGCCCCTTTTTGAATGGCCAGGTTGGAATACATCTTGAGCGTTTCAAGATACGGCAGGTTTTTTTTTCTGCGGTCCACCTTATAAGCACCGAGGCTGTTCATGAAATAAGCGATGATTTTGATGTTGAAGAGATTGAGACCGGCTCCATAAATAAAAGCGGGCAATCCCATCGCGTGAATGACCCAGCCAATCAAGATGGAATCGAGGTTGCTGAAATGGGTGGGCACCATCACTACTGTTCCCTTGCGTGCCAGCTTGCGAATCATCTTTACTTTTCCTACGATATGGATTTTATCACGAAGCGAATATTGGTTGCGAAAAAATGCTCCGAATTTTTTTACCCGTGCGCCATTCAATAGCCGCGCGAACCAAAATTTTACTGCTTCGCGGGCGAACCGATAACTATTGGGTTTAAAATTGCCGGCAATTTCAGTGGCATAGCGGTGAACGATCCGTTCCAAGAGTTTGTCCACTTTAGGGTGCGCTTCATCGGGGTTTTTACCACTCAGCTCAACCAACTCATTTTTTATTGTTGACCAAAAGGACGAGTCGTCTTTGGGGTCGGCACGCCATCGGTTTCTTTTTATCCGGTTCTGCTCGCGATAGGCGGTGGCTTGGAGATCGTCAATCAATTGCTTGTAGGAGGGGCGCAGCTCGCGGATACGCTCCGCTGATTTTCGCGTGACCTCTTCAATAAACTCTTTTCTGTTTTTGCTTAATTGGTAAACCGGCCATTCCGGAATGCTGTCCAGAATTGGCTTGTAC
This sequence comes from Bacteroidota bacterium, assembly GCA_043758895.1. Classification (GTDB taxonomy): domain Bacteria; phylum Bacteroidota; class Bacteroidia; order Cytophagales; family Cyclobacteriaceae; genus ELB16-189. The sequence goes on along the minus strand of JAYVMP010000135.1, from coordinate 754 downwards.
TTTCGGTTTTTATTTTTTTTCTCTTCAAGGATTTCCATCAACTCGTGTTAGACAAAGCGGTCAAAGTTAACCTACTCCAACACATTCGCAAAACATAGACATTGAAGGTGAAATTATGGAGTGATCAAGATTGCACGCTACAAAAGCTTTTCCAAAGATTGGTGCATGCTTGCGGCCATTTGATTAAACCTTTCCATCGCGCTTTGGAGAAATTCTTCCGTCACTAATTTTTTTACTTCTACCTCGGAAGCAACATCGTATTCGTGAATTTTGAAAGTCTGCTCAAAAAGCCCGGCCTCCACCTTGATCAAGTACCGGTTGTTCCAATGGAAAAGGGTGATCTTTAAGTGAGGGTGTGCAATTTCGCCAATTACGCGCATGGCACAAAGATGATTAAATAAAACCGAGTGTTGGAAAATCTTGGCGAAGGATTTTTGATGAGTCACCCATCCATTGCTTAAGCACGGTGGCGTAAACACTTCTAAAATCAATTTGATACAGAAGATCGCCTTCGTCTAAATTTCTCAAGTTGGGGGTACCATTGAAAAAGCCTGGCTGCTTCAAGTTTTTCCCCATTATAAAGAGATTGTTAGCGGTGCCGTGATCGGTCCCTTGACTTGCATTCTCACTTACCCTTCGCCCAAACTCAGAAAAAGTTAAGATCAGGGTTCGCTCTAAATTCCCTTGCTTTTCTAAATCCCGCAAAAGTGAAGTTACCCCTTCGGCATAGATGGTCAGCAGTTTTTCTTGTTGA
>JAYVMP010000134.1:0-6324 GCA_043758895.1 Bacteroidota bacterium | reverse complement strand
GCTGAATCAGAAAGCGATGCCTGTGGACGAATTAGAGACGGCCGTTTCGCCACGGGATAAGGAATTGTTTATTGAGGTGGTGCGCGAACTGGTTGATGCCGGCACAATTTTATACGATGAACATTGGGTGTTGCATAAGAAATGATTCGGATACCGATCGCTTGTTGCCGGTAAACCGGATTTGCACCAGTAAGAATCCAGAACTAACTTTGAGGATAACTCCAAACTATGGGTATTACTATAAAGAAATTTATTGTCAAACCTTCCTATACTTCACCAGAAAAAATTGTGGTTGATTTTATGATTGACTCAGGCGCAGTTTACAGTTTGGTGCCGAAGGTGCAATTGGAAAAATTTGGAATTGCACCCTACAAGACGATGGATTTTTATTTGGGCGATGGCACTAAGATTACGCGCACTGTTGGGGATGCTTATTTTGAATATGAAGGGGAGGGGGGATCTGCCCCCGTAGTTTTTGGTGAAGAAGGTGACGAACCGCTGCTGGGCGCAACTGCCCTTGAGAGTTGCGGATTGGTACTCAACCCGTACCGAAGAGAGATATACCCGATGCGCATGTTGATGCTTTAAATAGAAGAATTCGGTGACTGACCAACTATTAAAAACCCGCTTATATTGCAATAGCCTTACCGAGTACAGTCGGAGAAAGACACACGTAGTCAATATCGGTGACGTGCCCATGGGCGGGGATCATCCTATCCGCATCCAGTCGATGACCACCATCGACACGATGGACACGATCGGTTCGGTTGAGCAAACCATCCGAATGGTGGAGGCAGGTTGTGAGTACGTGCGAATAACCGCACCAAGTATTAAAGAAGCGCAGAATCTTCAGGAGATTAAAACTGAGTTGCGGAAACGTGGCTATAAAGTACCGTTGATTGCCGATATTCATTTTACACCGAATGCTGCCGAGTTGGCTGCGCGTATCGTGGAAAAGGTGAGGGTGAATCCCGGCAACTATGCCGATAAAAAAAAATTTGAAGAGATCGAATATTCCGATGCTTCCTACGATGAAGAGTTGGAACGAATCAGGAGAAAGTTTAGCCCCTTGGTAAAAATCTGCAAAGAGTATGGCACGGCCATGCGCCTTGGCACCAACCACGGGTCGCTTTCCGACCGCATCCTGAGTCGCTATGGCGATACGCCTCTCGGCATGGTGGAAAGTGCGTTGGAATTTTTGCGCATTTGCGAAGACTTGAATTATTACAATATCGTACTGTCGATGAAGGCCAGCAACCCGCAGGTGATGATTCAAGCCTACCGGTTGTTGGTTCAAAAATTAGACGAAGAAAAATTTCAACCCTATCCTTTGCACCTTGGTGTTACCGAGGCTGGCGATGGCGAAGACGGAAGAATCAAATCTTCTGTGGGGATCGGCACCTTGTTGGAGGATGGGCTTGGCGATACCATTCGTGTTTCGTTGACGGAAGAACCGGAGGCAGAAGTGCCGATAGCAAAGCATTTGGCTGAGCGGTACACACACCGCAAAGCAACTCGTGTTATTCCTGAAATAAAAGACTATCCGATCAATCCCTTCGGATACACCAGGCGACTCAGTCATGAAGTTATTAATATTGGTGGGCATCAAGTGCCGAGAGTACTTACCGATTTATCAAAAAAAGAAAAGATAACTCATGCCTCTCTTTTCTCCTTGGGTTATCACTATTCTGTTCCGCTTGATAAATGGAACATTGCCGATGTGGCTTGCGATTACCTTTATCTGGGCGATAATAAAATTGATTTCGAAATCCCGGGAACGTTAAGATTAATTTATAATTATAGCACATGGTTGTCACTCGAAAATAAGAAAAGCAGTTATCCGTTTCTTGAATCGGCTGATTATCTTTTTTCAAAAGAACTATCGTCCACTTTAAATTTTGTACACAGTCGATTAACCGATCTTAATGAAGCACTGATCGATAAATTAAAATCGGATCGCACTTCTGTTTTAATAATCTCGACAGATAATGAACATGGTCTTGCTGAGCTGCGGAGGTTATTTGTTGAATTGCTCCGGCACGCATGCAGTACTCCCGTAGTTATAAAGCGTGAATATGAAAGTCTTTCTGTTGAACGGCTCCAACTGTATTCAGCAACGGATATTGGCGGACTGTTGATTGATGGATTAGGCGATGGACTTTTTCTTTCCGTATTAAGCGGTGTTCCGGATAAGATAGTGAATGAAACTGCGTTCAATATCTTGCAGGCTACGCGCACCAGGATTTCGAAGACCGAATACATCTCCTGCCCGTCTTGCGGAAGAACCCTTTTTGATTTGCAGGAGACCACGGCAAAGATCCGGTCACGCACCAGTCACCTCAAGGGAATTAAAATCGGCATTATGGGCTGCATTGTAAATGGCCCTGGTGAGATGGCAGATGCAGACTATGGATATGTTGGTTCTGGCCCAGGCCGCATAACCTTGTACCGTGGCAAGGAAGTGGTGAAGCGGAGTGTCCCTTCGGCACAGGCCGTTGATCAGTTGATTGAATTGATTAAAGAAGATAATAATTGGATAGAGATTGAACTGCTCACTCCGAGTTTTAAATGAAAGTAAGAGAGGGGGCTATGATAATTGAAAGTGATGACTGTTTTTTAGCAGGACAAAAAGGGGATAGCCACAAACAAAGACATCATTCATATCGGTTCAATAGGTGCGGGAATGCTGATTAACTAGAAAAACCATGGAAAATCAATTTGATCAAAAAAAGAAATTATCGCTGAAAGAATTTTTCTCTTTGGGCGAGGTGGGTGGCTATTTTTTTCGAAAGAAAGATGCAGGTCGCCCCTCCAACATTAACATTAAAATGATGCATGGGGTGAATAAAATCTCCATCATTATTTTTTTACTGGGCGTGATCTTTATGATCATCAAGCGTTTGTTGTGAACCTTGAGTTCTTTCGCGATTACTGCCTGGGTAAAGAAGGAGTGACCGAAGAGTTTCCTTTTGGAGAAGATACGCTTGTCTTCAAAGTCAATGGAAAAATGTTTGTCCTTACGGATGTTGAAAAATTTGAAAGTGTCAATCTAAAATGCATTCCTGAAGTGGCTGCTGAATTGCGCGAGCAATACGCTGCAGTGCAGCCTGGCTATCACATGAACAAAAAGCATTGGAATACCGTAGTGATGGACGGAAGTATCCCAGACCGGCTGATGAAGGAGTGGATCGATCAGTCGTACAATCTTGTTGTGAAAGGGAGAAGTGCCCCAAAAATAAAACCCAAAACAACGAGGTGAACCGATTGTCCCATTGTTGCAAACCGGTTACATTTCATGCATCTTTCGGATTACTACGGTTAATTTTTTACCTTTACTCATTGTGATTATCACATTGGAATGACTCGGGCTTTAGTCTTCTGCCTTGCGTGTGCCATCACGCTGTTGGGCTGCAACGTGCAGCGTACGATATGCCCTGCTTATCAGAGTGCCTTCATCTTCGATAAGACAGCAGAGAAAAATACATTTTTCGTTTCCAACGAGAATAAAAACCTGCCTCAGGAAGTCTTAGCAAGCAATAGCAAAACAATGACTTTGCCCGCACGCGATTCCAGTTGGGATAAGAGCGTTGTTATCCAGGCTCCTTCGCTGCCCGTTGCGAGGCGCGTAAAAAAAGATCGCTACTTATTGTTGCCCGCAAAAACATACCGCAAAGCGTTACGTGCACTACAAACGATACCCATGAAACCCGTCTATCCAAAAAAGGAAGTGGATTCACTGAGCATCAAAAAAACATTGGACAGTGCGGCCCGTAGCACTACCGATACCATTAATTCAAAAGCTAATACCAAGCCCAAAGAACAAGGGGGAGACAGCGTTTATGTGATCACAACGGCAAAGGAAAAATTCAATGTCGATCAGGATAATTACATGTGGTATTTCCGCGACATCCTTGTGTTGCCCGATGTAAAGCTGGCCATGGCCGAAGGCAAGTCGGAGAAGAATGCGAAAGCTGCTGAAGGCAAGAAGGTGAAGCAGGGGTTCTTCCAAAAACTGATGGGTCTATTTAAGAAGAAGCCAAAAGCGAAAAATGATTCTACGTCTGTGGCCGGCCAACAAATATATTCTTCTGACTCTACTATGGCATCACCCACTCAGCCTGTTATAAAAAAGAAAAAAGGCCTCGGTGGACTATTTAAAAAGCGCCCTAAAGCGCCCGTACTCCCTGCAAAAAAATTAGAGGGAAAGAAGGAAGAGGATGATGGGTTTTAATCAAAGTAAAGTAAGTACTAATCAACATAACAGAACAATTAAGGAACGTCAGCCTAGCTTGTCAATGAGTATTCCTCTACCGTTTTGCCTGATCAAAGAGTTCTACGATAATGGTGGAAGGGTGAGCCCGCGGCCCTATTGTGAGCGGTCAGGAAATTAGGTGACAAGCATTTGGTGACTACAAAAGAAATCACTTTACACTAACCACTCTCACCTCTACTCTTCTCCCTTCTTCTTTGGAAGCGGTTTGATCGGTGGTAGCTCCGTAGCCTTTGGCCACAATGCGCCTGCGCACAATGCCTTGATGGTTGAAATAATCGAGCACAGCAATGGCGCGTTTGTTGGAGAGCTCGCGGTTGGCTTCTTCGGTCCCTTCGGCAGAAGCAAAGCCTGAGATTTCTACGCCAAGCCCAGGATTTGAGTTGAGTGCCTGTAAGATATCATTGAGCTGAGCGTTATATTGGTCTTTCAAATCACTTTTGCCTTGCTCAAAAAATACTTTTACAAATTTGGCAAGCAATGCGTTGTCGAAAGAAACTGATTTTGCCGATTCATCTTTGAGGCGTTTTGCTTCTTCGGTCACGATCATCGTAGGAAGTGAGAAAACGGTTTTCCCTTCCACTTTCTTTTGCTCGAACTTACTCTCATCACTTTCATCGTAATAGTACGTGCGCGCGGCAACCTCGATTTTAGAATTTTCCTTTTCGTTGAAGTTGACCGACTCGATTGGATTTTGATGTTCAATCAGGCTTACCAGGTAGTCAATACCTTCCTTGTCGTTGCTCGCCATCAGGTCGAGCATCATGTCATAAGGATCCACCGTTCCGCTTTTCACCAATTGGGATTCATGTGTTTTGCGTAAATCGGTTTTTACGTTTTGCTGGGTATCATAGAAGGCATTCTTCACCAATACTTCCTGGCCCACCACAACATCAAATTGTTTAATGGTCTTCAAGGTGATCTGCTGGTACAATTCGTAGAAGTAGTCCTGGTTGGGAATATTTACATTTAACGTATAAGGAAGGAACCCTTCAGACTCAATGACGATGTCGTAGTTTTTGGAAGGAGGGAGGATGATTAAATAATCCCCCGTTTTTGGATCGGGATCATAGACAAACTCTACTTCTTTCTTGGAGTCTCTTTCGATCACATACATTTTTGTTGGGATTGGTTTGCCTGTCTCGGCATTGAGGATCCTTCCCTTCAACATGGTCAGCGGAACAGTTGTGGCATTTTCCGGCATATCGATGTAGTAAATATCCTGTGCGCCCTGTCCGCCTTTTCGGTCCGATGAAAAATAGGCACGCTTGCCATCCGCTAAAAGCGTGAAGTAATTATCATTGGCCGTAGTATTCACCGGATAGCCCATGTTTTCGGGTTTAGTCCATTTGCCATTAACCAAATTCGATTTGAAGATGTCATTTCCGCCCATCGTGTTATGTCCATCGGAAGTGAAAAAAAGCGTCTTTTGGTCTGGATGAATGAAAGGAGCATCTTCATTTGCAGCCGTGTTGACTTCAGGGCCAAGATTTGCCGGCAGGCTCCATTTGCCGTCTGCTTTCAATTCAGTCTTCCAGATGTCAAGCCCGCCTTTTCCACCATTACGGTCACTGGCGAAATAAATGGTCTTGCCATTGGGGGTGATGCTGCACGTAGTCTCAAGTGCCGGTGAATTAATGCTTCCGGCCAGCAGGCTTGGCTTCGACCAGCTATCACCATCCTTAGTAATTTGATAGAGGCTGCCCGGGTCGGTAGTGCCGCCAATAAAGATCATCATTTTTTGGCCGTCAGGCGAAATCCCGGCAGTGCCAACGTTATATTCGGAGGAGATTGGGATGACAACCGGATTGGACCACGCGCCAGCCTTGTTGTATGAAACGTAAACTTCTTCAATGAATTTATCAGCAGACCGGGTTCGGCCTGTATTGGGGCGCAAGGCAGTAAAGGCAATCACACTTTCATCTGCCGAAACAGTTGGATTGTATTCGGTGAAGGGTGTATTGACGGAGCCTGGAAAACCATGGACAGTAAAATTTCTGGGCACAGACATCAACGCAATTGCATTGTGGCAGATTTCAAGGGACCGATCTACA
>JAYVMP010000133.1:0-4633 GCA_043758895.1 Bacteroidota bacterium | reverse complement strand
GGGTTGGATGTTAGCTTTATAACAGCTGACCCCGCAGTTATTTCAGATGCAGTCGGAGAATAAAATTTAGCAGTTGAAGATGAGTAGGTTGAGCTCTGTCCAGCATCATAAAAATTTCCATTTCCGCTCCACGTGCCGAGGGTTGCGCCACCGGAAATTATGCCACCAACTGGGCCAATGGTTGAGATATCAAATTGCGTAGAAGAGCATATAGCTACCGGGGTAAAAGGGACGATGCTTACGGGAGTTGTTATTGTTGTAGTTAGTGGCGATCCCTGGCTTTCGCACCCGAAAACGGTTTGAGTAACATAATAATTGGTTGCTCCTACTGAAGTAATATCAACTGGAGGGACAAACTTGTCCCCTGCTACACCAGCTGATGTAGTAAGACCGACATCTATATACCATTTATAGATTGTGCCAGAAATAGTAGTTGCAATATATCTACCGTTTGGATTGGTTGGATAAAGTGCGAAATTCTGACATGAGTATAAATTGGTTGTCTGAACCCCGCCAACTTTAATGTTAGAGGTAGCAACTAATGATGGTTGAGGATAAACAGTTACTATCTGCTGAGCCGAAGCAAAACAAGTAGTAGCAGGATCGGTGTAGGTGTAAGTTATTGTAATTGGTGTTGAGAGGGATGAAACATTAACGGGGGTAAAAGACCAGTTCACACCTGAATTTATTAAGGCACCTCCGATACCGGAACCTCCATTAAAAGAGGAACTTGTGATTGGGGTTGGTGTTCCTGTTATTGATAGTACTCCATCATAAGTACAAAAATTATTCTTTGGTAATGTAAAACTAACTGGCGGAGGCGTTACTAACGTAACAAATTGATACGGGCCAAGCGTTATTGCACTAGTTGATGAATTTTGAAATAACGCAGTGATTTTGAGGACACTCAAAGCATAGGGATAAGTTGGATCGAATGAAGCCATTGCTGACCCTCGGAAACTTGATACGGTATAAGTAGATCCAACATAAAGATAAAAACCAAATAATGAAAAATAGCTATAGTGATCTGCATAGTAACCTGCTTGAGTATTTGTTCCAATGTAATTATAGTATGTGACGTTTATATCGTACGATAAAAGACCAGTTGAAACATAACTTGCAGTTCCCGCACTGTAAACATAATCGTAGGTAGCATTATTACTTGGAATGAAAGATGCTACAACGCTCAAAGGAGGAGACGATGCTCCGTTTGTGCAATATTGCGGCTGCAAACCTGAAATTGGCGAAGCGTAAACAGTAAATGGTTTTGGTGTTGAAACTTGGCACTGTTGTGTTGTTGAAGTTTCTTTGTAAGTATAAACAATCGAAACTGGTATGCTGGTGACACCAACCGATGATGGAGAGAAAATATATCCGTACGTTGCATTAGGCGAAACACCTGATCCTGAAAAAAATGACCCCGCGCCCGATGGATTTCCTACCAACTGCACACTGTTTATACTTACTTGAAAACTCTGATCTGTTGAATTGACAGCAGGCTGGCCTGGCACAGTTGCCACTGTAAAACTTACTGGGGTGGATGAGTTTAGGGAAGATAGCACACAAAACACTTTTCCATCTGAACTTGCGTTGCCAACCTGAACGGCTGTGCCACCAAACCGGACCAAATTACCGTTAGCTGGTGTGGTGCCGGTATAATTCACTTGAAGGCCATTGATCACTATCTGATCCAAGGTGGTATTCGTTGTTCCACTTATTGTATAAGAGAATATTACCGTATTATTTCCTGAATAGGACAATGCAGTAATGCCCCCTATTTCATTTCCTGATATGGAAGGAGCAGTGGTGACTGCCGTATTAAAAGCAAACCCCGCAGGGAGAGTCAAAGAGAAACTCCCACCTGAAGCAAAATCGGCCGGATCCCGCTCTACCATGGTGATAGGCGTAATCGTTTGATAATTCCCACTGTAACACATGGATGGAACAGTACCGGCTGTCACGTTTACTCCGGGGCTGCTTACATTAATATTAATGTAAGCAGAAGCCACACTTACAATCTGATAAGCCGCTTTAATGGTCTTGGTACCGGCAGCAGTTATTTTCAAATTTGAAAAAGTGGTGGTGCCACTTACCAAATTTTGAACAAGCGTGCCCGGAGAGGGATCTAAAGTTCCTGATCCACTGCTTAACGAAAGGGTGACCTGGCTAAGTCTATTTAGTTGAATATTGTTATAGCCATCTACCCCTGAAACTGTCAAGGGGCCAAAATTGGTGTTCGGGGCGGTATTGGGCAATGAAGCAACAGGCACACCCAAAACGAAGTAAGCAAGTTGATTGGAATAGACGAAAATTTTATCAGAGCTCCCCGTGGTTGCCCCAAACGAGGCCAAACCTGATCCCGAGGGAGACACTACTGCACCCGTAATGGTTAAGGTAATAATTGATTGGTCGATAATGTTCGAATTTTTAAACGTGGCCCAAACTTCAAAAGTGTCAAAGCCGCTATTAGGTGCAGAAATGCCCGAAAGGCCACTAAAAGTAACCGATGATCCGGGGCTTGTTGTTTGCCCACGATTTGTGCCACCACTATCGAAGATAGCAATTTGGCTTATGTAAGAATTATTGGTGAGGCCTACCGTCACCGAAGTCAATGTGGTGGGAACACCATCGCCACCCAAATCCGTTATTCTGAATTTTCCCAAGCTTACGCAATCAGGAATACTGTTATCCAACGTTGTACTTGTGTTTTGAAAACTCGCGTAATCAATGGGTGAGGTAGTGCCACCATTTAAGGTTATGGTAGAGGTGGAATTAAATGTGGTAGCGTTGGCCGTTGTGAATCCACCTCCATTTGTTTTGTAGTTATAAGTTTGGGAATTAGTTCCATTCCAATCAAAAGGCACCACAGCATAGTTGTACTGTGTTCCAGGGGTAAGCCCAGTATCATTGTAAGTATTGGTGCCCGCGGTAGTTATTATGGTAACTAATGTTGAAGCGCCCAACGCAAGCGAGGCAGGTGCCGTGCCCGGTTGCACACTGCTTGTGGCAGGATTGCTCGAGTCAGACCGCCTGAGAACAATATACCCTGTTACATTTCCAGCGGAAGGTGGCGGACTGGGCAACGCAGTAAATGCCAAGTTGATTTGAGTGGTGCTAACTGCTGATGCCGTAACCGTTGAAGGCTGACTATTGGGGATTGTTGACAAGGTATAGCTAACTGTCGAGCTATAACTGCCTATCAGATAATTATATGTGGCTGCATTTGATCCATCATAGCCAAAAGGAATAATGGCATAACTATACTGATTCCCAGCGGTAACCCCATTATCAGTAAAAGAGGTAGCACTTGCAGATGTATTCGCTATCCAGGTGGCTCCCGCATTGGATGCTGGAGGTGCTGCCCCATTTGGAAATGATATACCTGTTATTGTTGCACCCGTCTTTCTATAAATGGCATAACCCGCAGCAACGATAGCAGGATCATTAGGCGCCTTGTTGAATGCCAGGTTAATCTGGACATCAGTATAGGTTGAAACACTCAGGGTTGGTTGAGAAAGTGGTAAGGCGGAATAGGTAAAAGCACTCGCTGTTAAAATGGTACCGGAAGTCAGGTAATTATAAGTTGCCGCATTTGCACCGTCATAGCCAAATGGAACGATGGCATAGGTATATTGCAATCCCGGAGTGGCCGTATTGTCAGAGAAAGAAACATCATTTGAAGTTACTGTTGTTCCTACAAAAATTACAGACCCGCTTGTCGCAGGCGCTGATCCATTCACCGTGTTGGCACCGACTAACGTAATTGATGACCCTTGATTTCTGAAAATGGCATAGCCTGCTGCAGCAACCGAAAGCGTGCCCGGCTTCAGAAAAGCCAAATTAATTTGAGTTGTACTAATGGTGGTGGCTGTAAAGCCGGAGGCCGGCTGGGCAAGAGGGGCAGTCGATAGGGTGTAGAAGAAATTTTCAGAAGTAACCGCAGTGCCGTTGCCATTGGTGGCATAGGCAACAAAATAAATTTTGGAGCCTGCAGGTAAACCTGTTACTGGCGTAGTGAAAATGCCAGTTGTTGTGCCACCCTCGGATAACCCTGTCCCTGTAAGGGCGGTTGGGTTTCCTGCTGTAATGGACCAGTTAATACCGCGATCTGAAATTGTACATGTTCCAGAAGAACCTGCTGCAGTAACAGTGCCCCCAAGAGTAGCAGTGGTAGTCGTTATTGAGGTGGAAGTCGGGGATGCCAATGTAGGGTTACCGACACAAGCCATTGCAGAATTCCCATTCTTGGGTTCCTTTATTCCCTTAAAGGAAAATAGAGAAAACATAAAAACCGTCCACAATAAAAACAACCTAAATTTTGTAGAAATCTTCATAGACGTTAATTTTCAAAAATACCGTTTATCAATTCTTCAACTGTCCTAAACTATTCGTCTTCATCACAAACATGGAGCTTTGCCCTGCAAGCGTTAGTGTGCCGGATACCAGGAAGTCACCATCGCTGGTTTGCATGACCGAGCTGGGCACTTCGTCTCCACTCCCGCCCAAAAACCGGTTCCACAGCATATTGCCATTAGGGTCAAGCCGGATCAGGTAAACATCCTTGCCCCCATTGCCCCATTTACCATCCGGGGTGGAGGTGGTAAACCCTGCGAGCAAGAACCCGCCATCGTGG
>JAYVMP010000132.1:0-15521 GCA_043758895.1 Bacteroidota bacterium | reverse complement strand
CAGCAAAATAACAAGGCCAACGCTAACGCTCTTCTTGCCACCAAGGGAAACAGCCAACGGAACTGCGGTAATCATTTGCCCTGGTGGAGGATATTGGGTGAATGCCATTGGCCATGAAGGCATAGAGGTGGCTAAACAATTCAATGCGATGGGCATTGCCGCATTCGTGCTGAAGTACCGCATCCCAAATGAGGCGACCATGGAGAAAAAGGAAATTGGCCCAGTACAAGATGCCCAGCAAGCCATAAAGACGGTGAGGCAACGGGCAGATGAGTGGGGCATCGATCCCGGTAAGGTCGGCATGATGGGTTTTTCGGCAGGCGGGCATTTGGCTTCCACCGCAGGCACACATTTCCATCATTCGTTTATACCGAATGATGAAAAAATAAACTTGCGGCCTGACTTTATGATCTTGATTTATCCAGTCATCAGTTTTCAGGACTCCATTGCACATACCGGTTCGCGTGATCAGTTGATCGGACCGCATCCTTCTAAATATCAAATAAATTATTTCTCCAATGAACTACAGGTAACTCAAGAAACACCTCCCACATTTTTAGTGCATGCCAGCGATGACGATGGTGTAAAAGTGGAGAATAGCTTAGTTTTCTATCATCAATTAATTAAAAATAGTGTCGCTGCCGAACTGCACATTTATCAAAAAGGCGGTCATGGATTTGGCCTGAAAAACAAAACGACCTCCGATCAGTGGATGGATCGCTGCATGAACTGGATGGCTGCCAACGGTTGGATCAAAAAAAAGTAGTTTGATTTTCCGTCAACTGTTTAATCAACGAATCCACAGATCTGTTGAGGATCGCAAAAACAAGTTCGAATTCTCTTTCATTTCCATAGTAAGGGTCGGGCACATCGCCATTTCCCAAGGGGTCATACCTTCGCATCAGGTTCACTTTCAAAGCTTGCTCTGGCTTGCACAAGCTCAAAATATGTTGGAGGTTATTCTTGTCCATCGCCAAGATCAAATCGAAATTTTGTAAATCATGTTTTTGCAACTGTCTTGCGCGATGAATGACGGATATGCCGTTTTTATAAGCACTGTGAAGGGTGCGTTCATCTGGGGTATTACCAAGATTATAATTGCCTGTGCCGCAAGAGTCGGCCTCAAACAAATGGTCCAATTTCAGCAGCCTGATCTTTTCATTGAAGATTGCTTGCGCCAGCGGTGAGCGGCAAATATTTCCCAGGCAAACAAAAAGTATCTTCATGTACAATAGCTATAAGGTCTCTGGTTGCAAGTTATGGGTTGAACCCCAATCAAAGTCAAAAAAAATCAAATCACCAATGAAGGGCCATTAAGGGCATCTCCAAAAACTCAACCCGCCTTCTCTTTTAGAAAGGCGAAGGGTTGAGGTAGTCAAACGCAAGGTTTTTTGAGATGCCATTAAGTTGAAGCCCTGCATATCACCTCGCCTCTTTCCTCTCGCGAAGAGCGCAGACCATCAGGGCTTAACTTAATAACAATGGATCATAAATTCGGTTAGTTTTGTATGTCAAAAAAAATAAATATTCGCCATGGAATTTATTAAAGTAACTGAGCAGAGAGAGCCCTTTGTCGCTCTCGTGGAGCTTAACCGCCCAAAAGAATTGAATGCCCTCAACCGACAATTGATGCTCGAATTACTGGATGCCCTGCAGTCATTGGACAAAAATGAATCGGTTCGCGCCATTGTGCTTACCGGCAACGAGCAAGCTTTCGCAGCCGGAGCCGACATTAAACAAATGGCCGACCAAAGTGCTATTGACATGTTGCTGATCGATCAGTTTAATACCTGGGATATGATCCGCAAAACAAAAAAGCCGATCATTGCGGCAGTAAGTGGCTTTGCGCTGGGCGGTGGCTGTGAGCTAACGATGATGTGCGACATAATCATCGCCTCGGAGACCGCAAAATTTGGTCAGCCGGAAATTAAAATCGGAACGATACCAGGGGCGGGCGGCACCCAGCGGCTCACAAAAGCAATGGGCAAATCAAAAGCAATGGAACTGATTTTAACGGGAAGGTTTTTATCAGCAGAGGAAGCTCATTTTTATGGGCTTGTCTCCAAGGTCGTTCCCCTAGAAATGTATTTGCATGAGGCGTTGACATTGGCAAAAGAAATTGCACAAATGTCTCCGGTGGCCGTACAGTTGGCAAAGGAAGCCGTGAACCGTTCTTTTGAGACACCTCTCGATGAAGGCTTGGCCTTTGAGCGGAAAAATTTCTATCTCACCTTTGCGTCAGCCGATCAGAAAGAAGGGATGAAAGCATTTATAGAAAAACGAAAGCCTGTCTATCAAGGGAAATAAAAAAGGCCAACTCGTATGGAATGGCCTTCAATTTGTGTGTCCAATTTTTATCGCACCGACAGGCCAAATCCCAGGGATAGGGCACTGTATTTCTGAAGGGTATATTCACCACTAAGGGTAAACACTGCCAGTTTCAGCCGAAGGCCAAAAGTAGCCCTTGGGCCGGAAGAAGATGCGCGAATATTTATTGGAACATCCGTATAAACGATGCCCGTGTTTTGCAAGTCATACTTCCCGCTAATGTTTACCGATGTAGATGCAAAATTATAACCCAAGCCAGCATAACCGGTGAGGACAGCAAACTTTTTGGAAATGACTCCCTGAATAGTTGTAGCATTAGACGTCATTGTCCCTTTTTGATCGGGATGGTTCTGCGCATCAAATGCAACATTGAGTGTCATTTTGGTATAACCGATAAATCCGGAAAGGTCAAAAGGCAAACTTTTTATTCCAGGAATATACTGTTTAACATCATGCATTAGCCCCAAACCAAAAAGTGAAAAATTGGAAGCGGAATTATTTCCAAATTTTAAGGTAGGCACATAGCGCAACTTTAGTTCAAACCCTTTAGGCAAACCTAAGCCAAGTTGAAGCATTGGCATCGGCAAAGAATTTTTAATGACGGGCACCGAACTTAAATCAACACCCGGTGCACCATTAAACTGCAGCAGCGCGCCCGGTTTGTAACCATAGGTAGGTGCATTGCTTGAACCAAAAATAGTAGGCGAATAACCACTTTGAACATTACCACCCGGCCCCGTCAACCGCTCGATGGTGGCCAGCTTTGAATTGTCAACATAATAAGACAAGTCAGCATTGGGTATTTTAATAAAGCTGATTGTTCCGGTGATATCGATACCCAAAACCTTGTGCGGTTTGGCCGTATTGTACCATCCTTGGTTTAACCCATACCCAACCAACGAAAGTACCGGGCTCAAATACCCACTCACAAGTGTATTGGCATCCTGGGTAGAACCCTTAATAATTTTGTCAATGTCACTCTGACTTTGAGATCTGGTGAATGCAAATAACACCACTACCAAGACAAGTATAATTCGGTTCGTTTTCATTCTATAAAATTTAAAACCTGATTGATTTGCTCATGAAGATAATTGCTTGATTCGACTTTGAATGACAAGGTAACACTTTTGGCACACATGCTAAAGCAAAAAGTAAAACCTGCGATAATCTCTGCCTTTTGTTATTTTTGTTGGCTTATGCAGAAATTTCTCTACCTAATTTCGATTCATTTGCTGAGGTTGATTTTTCTGTTGGCTTCCCTTTTTAATAAGAAGGCCAGGCAATTTGTAACTGGTCGACAAGGTTATTTTTCACAATTGACTGCTGCCTTTCAAAAGCGCGGAGACAATAAATTGGTGTGGGTTCACTGCGCTTCGCTGGGCGAATTTGAGCAAGGCAGGCCGCTGATTGAACTTTTCAAAGAAAAATTGCCACACGTAAAAATCCTTCTTACTTTTTTTTCCCCTTCAGGCTTTGAGGTGCAAAAAAATTACACGAATGCAGATTTTATTTTTTATTTGCCTTGGGATACACCAACCCAAGCAAGAAAATTTATAGAAATCACGCGGCCTGATCTTGTGCTCTTTATAAAATACGAATTTTGGTACCACTACACTTATTTTTTGAAAAAATCACGAGCTCATATTGTCTCCGCTTCCTGCCTATTGCGGCCAGGCCAAGTATTTTTTAAAAGCTACGGGGGCTTGTTTCGCAGGCTCCTACAAAATTTCGATTTCTTTTTTACCCAAGATCAGGAAACAAAAAACCTCCTCCAAACCATCGGGATAACTCAAAGCAAGGTGGCCGGAGATACACGGTTCGATCGGGTGATGCAGGTTATTAAAAATGGAAATAAAATAAGTCAGGCCGAAAAATTTAAAAATGGTCAGAAGCTATTTGTTGTTGGAAGCTGCTGGCCCGAGGACCTTGCAGCCCTTGCCCCTTTTATCCAGGAAAACAGCAACTCCCTAAAATTCATTATCGCCCCGCACGAAATCACAGAGTCCTTCGTTCGCGAAATAGAACAATCGGTGCAGGTCAAATCAGCCCGCTTCTCGCAACAAAAGCCAAACATCGAAGACTACTCCGTGTTGCTCATCGACAACATCGGCCTGCTTTCGCAACTCTACCGCTATGGAGAATTTGCCTTTGTAGGTGGCGCCTTTGGAAAAGGACTTCATAATATTTTGGAAGCTGCGTGCTATGGCATACCCATTTTTTTTGGCAACAAAAATTATGATAAGTATAAAGAGGCTAACGATCTCATCATGCGAGGCGGTGCTTTTGAAGTAAGCGGCTACGCTGAACTTAAAGCCAAGTACGAACTCATGATCAACCGACCTGAAAATTTTCTTCTGGCTTGCGAGGTGACACGCTCCTACGTGGAAGAAAATTTAGGTGCAACAAAAACCATCATGGAATATTGCTTACCAATCTTGCAAAAATGAAGGGCTTGGTAACCAAATCAACTGGCTCGTGGCACACAGTGCTGGCCGAAGAAAAAAAATACGACTGCCGTATCCGGGGAAAACTGCGGTTGGAAGAGATCAAAGAAACTAATCCGGTAACCGTGGGGGATCTCGTGGAGTTTGAGATCGAAGAAGGATCGCATGCCATTACCAAAATACTTCCGCGCAAAAATCAACTACTCCGGCAATCAGTAAAAAAGGCGGGGCATTCCAATCTGCTGGCCACCAATATCGACCAAGCCATTTTGATTGCTACCCTACATCAGCCCCGCACTTCGATGGGCTTCATCGATCGCTTTTCCGTTTCGGCTGAAGCCTATCGCATCCCACAGGTTTTGATCTTCAACAAAATGGACTTGCTTAACCTCGAGGAAATTCAATGGGTAGAAACATTGAAACAGCAGTACACAAAAATCGGAGTAACGGTGATCGCCCTATCGGCTTTAAAAAAAGATGGCGTAGAGAAAATGAAAGCATACCTAACCGGGAAAATTTCCTTACTCACAGGTCATTCCGGAGCGGGCAAAAGTACCCTGTTGAATAAACTATCGCCCGAAATAAGTCAACCCACTGGTACGATCTCTGATTTTTCTGAAAGAGGCAAGCACACCACTACTTTTGCTGAGCTGTTTGCTTTAGATGAAAAAACATTTGTTATTGATACGCCCGGCATCAAAGAATGGGGGCTGGTGGATATGGCTCCACAAGAAATTTCTGATTATTTCCCTGAGATGCGCGACTTGCGGCTGCAGTGCAAGTTTGGCTCTAAGTGCCTGCACTTGCAAGAACCGGGCTGTGCTGTTCGGGCCGCAGTAGAAATTGGGGCGATTGCGGCTAGTCGGTTCAACAGCTATGTTTCCATGGTGGAAGCAAAAGACAACCGTAAGTGATGGAATACCTCATCAACAAAAAAATAATTAGCTATGAGGCAGAAGGGAATAAAACCGCTGGCGAAGATTCCGTACTTCTTCACCGGGCCATTGACCTGACTTATGGAAAGGCATGGAGCCGCGAAGGGTATGTGGTTAGCCCACTTTTTAAAAATGATCGGTTTATTGAATTCGAACAAAAAACAAAACAACTGCTAAAACATTGCTGGCAAAAATCGGGGCTTGCTGTTGCTGAGGATTTTCAGGTAGAGCACTACCATCGCATCGCCCCCACCCAAGAGTTGCACTTAGAAGCTGTCGAAAATACAAAATTGCTTTCGGCTTCCGATTTCCCTGTGCCGATTTCAGAGATTGAAGATCACATCTCCTCAATTTGCCAAACGCCACTTGTTGCCAAAAATCCATTTGACAACCAATCGATTTTTCACTTTCGTGTAGTCCGCCCCAACGGTCAAGATAACAATCCCCTTCACCGCGATGTGTGGTTGCCGGATTATGCCAACTGCATTAATTTGTATATACCCATTGCAGGGAGCAATGAATTCTCCTCCCTGTCGATCCTGCCGGGAAGTCATCATTGGCCTGAAAATAAAACAGTACGCACCCGTGCGGGAGCATCCATAGAAGGAAAAAAGTACAGTGTGCCGGCCGTTACCCACATCCACGGGGCATACGAAATTATTCGGCCTAACCCTCAGCGGAACGAAGTGCTCGTCTTTTCCCCCTACTTAATCCATGGCGGAGCCGTCAATTTAAATGCGGATCAAACAAGGATCTCCATTGAATTACGGCTTTGGAATCAATCCTAAGAATAAACCAGCCTGTAGTATTTTTTCCTTATCCACCGCCATGGCAGTGGAATGATCGACAGCCATCGAATTACATAAAATGATGCGGGGATTTTTCCGGCTATTTTCAACAACTGGGAAAATAATTTTGATTCGGTAGTATTTTTTGAGAATACCGATTGCTTAAACTCGTACAATACCCGCCATTGAAGTGCCTTTCGATCTTCTTGGTTGGCACAGAGTTTCAATGCTTTTTGGCAAACCAAATAAGTGGAATGAAGTTGCCGATCGCCTTGCTCGTACCAACCTGCGGACATTGACTTTGAAGATTTCCTCACCTTTGTCAATTTTTCGTTCAAAAGCGCAAAGTGAAAGACACGCGAAGCCCTCACCCAAAAATCAAAATCCTCGTACGCTAATTCGGCATCATAGCCGCCAAGCCTATCCAACACTTCTTTGCGAATCATCATGGTAGGGCTGCAAATAAAATAAGTGGTGAGTACTGCTCTAAAAACATCGCCCGTTGGAATTTGAACTACCAGCTTTTTGGCCAATAAATAGTCAAAATGATTTCGGAAAGGGACTCCATTTTCGTTGATGTAAATGGCATCCGTAAAAACAACCCCTACCCTTCGGTCCAATTTTCCGAAAAAAGAAATCTGCTTTTCAATCCGATTGAGCACCATCACATCATCGGTAGAAAAATCAATGACAAAATCCCCGGTTGCTAATTCCAAGCCGAGATTGAAAGCTTTACAATTGCCTACGTTGTGTGAGAGCAGAAGGGTTTGGATGGTTGGATGAATGGCGGCAAAATGTTGGATCTGCTGTTGGCTTCCATCCGTGCTGGCATCGTCCACAATAATGACTTGCAGATTGGGGTAAGTCTGTGCCGATACCGAATCCAAAGCTTCCTGCAAAAAAGCTTCGTGGTTGTAGCAAAGGCAGATAACGGTGACTTGCGGATGGTCCATCAGATCGTTTTTTCAAAAATGAATTTCGGGGAATGTTTTCCCCCCACGCTTTCTTTGAAATGGAGCAACGGAACATTCACTTTTTCTCCGCTCATCGAAGTGCCCAAATCTACCCATTCAATTTTTGAAGTTTGAGCAAACGAATAAATGCCCGCCAGCAAGAAAACAACCGGGCTGAGCTTGTCGTACGCTTTATCGTGTGCATAATAAAATGTATAAAGGACGGCTTTGCTAACCCGCACAACAATGGCGGCCGATACGCGCTGCTTTCCTTCCTTCACTTCAAAAAGAAGAAAATCATTAGGAAAGGTTTTGACTGCTTTGCGCAGTTGTGACAATGACATCGACAGCGCTTGATTTTTCTGAAGACGACACGTTTCAATAAATCGATATACGTTGCTCAATTGCGAAACAGCTACTTGCTCAAATTGAAATCGCGCTTCACTTTTTCGAAGCCGTTGCCGTTTTGAGATTCTAATTTTAGAGGCAAAATCTTTTTGATCGACATGGATGGCACTCGCGACCTGGGTTTTGACGGTAAACCCAAGCACATTCAATGTTTTCAGGAGGAGTTGAGTTGTGATGGGATTATAAATTTCAGGATAATTTTGGATAACCACATTCCTAATCCCCTCCTGTCTCAGAATCCTTTCAATATTGGTGAGAAAAAAAAGAAGTTGCTTTTCACCGATGTGCCCATCCAATTGGAGCGAACCAAATGGAGCCCTACGTGGACTTCGTGCTTCTTTTCCTTTGATGTGAAATGCAATTTGCGCAACCGTCTTGCCTTTCCAGGTAAAGCCGAAAATTCTCCACCCTCTTTTGGATTGAAGGAAGAGATGATGGGGTTGATTGAATAAAAAATTGGAGATGACTCGGTCTGGTTCAAGGGCTAAGTCAAAAAAATAAAATGCTGATTTGGTCAATCCATTCAATACGAGATTCCCCATTTTTTATAAACAAAGTGCATCAGCCAAGCCGGGCCGATCAACAAGAATTGCAAATCTTTTAAGAACGATGGCTTTTTGCCCTCTACTTTATGGCCATAGAATTGACCAATCCATGCCAGCACAAAAATAGTGAGGCACACTGCCCACAGGGGTGCTATGTCCGATCGAACAATCGTGTTGGCAAAGAAAATACAAAGTAAGGCAACCGCGAGCATGCCCATGCTGAGCGTGACCGAGAGCGTGGCATAATAGAGGATAGCTAAAATCAAGGCTACAGATGCCCAATTGGCCCACTCATTCAGGCCAAATATCGACTGCAAAAAACCGGGAGGAATAGAGGCGATCAAACCGACCACACTAAAAAAAATTAACGGGACACAAATCCAATGAATGGCTTTGTTAGTTGCATTTTGGTGGCTTTCGCCATATTCGGAAAGGAGTTTGTCAATTTTGCGCATGGTTACCAAATTAAGTCAAGTCCCAATTTTTTGTATCCCCTCATCCAGTTGTCTTTCGACAATAAAGTCATGTTATTTTTAATTGCTTGCCAAATGATCATCCGATCAAATGCGCCTTTATAAAGTCTATCCATCTTGTGGAAACTTACCGCTTCATTTTATGAAATGGGTAGAAATTTGAAACTTACAGTTTTCATATTCCAAACATAATTTAAACTTGTCAACTTATCAAGTTTTGGTTTTCACTTTGTCCCACCCTTTGATTTGCCATGTTGCACGACCTTGTGTGAGCTGATTTCCCTTTGCATCGGTAACATTTACAGCTGATACCACCTCCACCGACTCGGCTATCTTGAGTGGATCGATCACATTTTCATTCATCCAATTTTTTGTGATTTTAAATTCACCGAACGCGTCCGTCTTGCCCTGATACAAATAATCGATTTCCAGTTTTTTTAGAATGATCCGGTATTTCGTTGGATCCAGTTGCGTAACAAAGATAAATCCTCCTGTGATTTCGGTGATGGTGGCCAACGCGCACGCGTGAAGCCCTTTTAAATGGTTAAGATTCTTTGTCGTATAGGGAATCTTGGTGCGAACGTGGTAGTCACCGATTTCAATGATCCGAAAACCGTGAGGCCTGTTGAAGGGAATCATCCGGTCGAACGACCAATTGAGCAACCATAAATAAAATGCGGAGGTTTTTGCTTTTTCAATTAACTTGGCAGGGTTCATGGTTATTCGGTAATAGTTATCAGTTAATGGTTAACGGTAACAATATTACCAAATAACATTTAACTGTTAACCTGTTATCAATCAACTGACAATAAATGAAGAAGATAATAGTACTCGGTGCTGGCTTGGTTGGCAAGGCAATGGCGATCGACCTATCCAAGAATTTTGATGTTACCTCAGCGGACTTTAACGAGGGCGCTTTGACGTCAGTGGCAGAACACCGTATCAAGACGTTACAGTTTGATTTTTCCGATCGGGAAAAGCTGAAGGCAGCCGTTGAGCCTTTCGATTTAGTAGTGGGGGCTGCACCCGGTTTTCTAGGATTTGAAACAGTAAAGTCTGTTATTGAATCCGGGAAAAACATGGTGGACATTTCCTTTTTTTCCGAAGATCCGTTTTTGCTTGATGACCTTGCTAAAAGGAAAAATGTAACGGTAGTTACCGATTGTGGCGTGGCTCCAGGCATGGGCAATATTATTCTCGGCTACCACAATCAACAAATGCAGATCGAGAGCTATGAGTGCCTGGTAGGTGGGCTGCCCCTGGTGCGAGAATGGCCGTATGAATACAAAGCGGTGTTTTCACCGATCGATGTTATCGAAGAATACATTCGGCCTGCACGGTATGTGCATAATAAATCGGTGATCATCAAAGAAGCGCTTTCTGATCCGGAACTCATCCATTTCAATGGCGTGGGCACATTGGAATCCTGGAACTCCGATGGCTTGCGATCGCTGATCAAGACAATGCCCAACATACCTAACATGATCGAAAAAACGCTTCGTTATCCTGGGTGCGTTGAGTACCTGCGTGTGCTGCGCGAAACTGGTTTCTTTTCGCATGAAGAAATTGAGGTGCGTGGGATGAAAATAAAACCCGTGGAGGTAACCTCCAAATTGTTGTTCCCAAAATGGAAATTAAAACCGGGCGAAGAGGAGTTTACGGTGATGCGCATTCGCATAAACGGAAAGGAAAATGGTCAACCCAAAGCGTATGAATATAATTTGCTCGACCGCACCGACCGCCAAACACAAACCCTTTCGATGGCCAGGACTACGGGCTACACGTGCACGGCTGCTGTCCATTTGGTCATTGCCGGCAAGTACGACCGCACAGGGATTTCCCCTCCTGAATATTTAGGTGAGCAGCCCTTGCATTTCAACTTTATTGTAAATTATTTAAAAGACCGCGGGGTGATCTATCAAGTAATTTAGGTTGGCATAGAAATTCTATTTTACGTATGCCAAGGTCTCCACATCTTATTTTCCATATTGAAGCCAGTGAGAAAACCAGTTTTTCATAAAACATCCATCACTCTTGATGAAATCAATGCGTTGCCCTTAAAAGCTTTTGACGGGGAAATTATTGTGGTGGACAGCCCCCATCATTTTCCAAAAGTATTTTCCGAAATCAATAAACATCCGGTGGTAGGTTTTGATACTGAAACAAAACCCGTCTTTGTAAGAGGCCACATGAATAAGGTAGCATTGATGCAGGTTGCATTGCCGGAAAAAGTCTTTCTTATCCGCCTCAACCAAACAGGACTTCAGCAAGAGATTATTGATTTTTTGGAAACCGATCTCGTGGTGAAGGCGGGTGTTGCTTTGCGCGATGACATCAAAGCGCTACAACGGCTGAAGCATTTTGATCCTCATGGGGTTGTGGAGCTGGCCGACTTGGCAAAACAGGCGGGCCTTCAGGTGGAAGGAGTTAAAAAGTTAACAGGGTTATTGATGGGCTTTCGTATATCAAAGAGTTCTCAAACGAGCAACTGGGAAGCCCCTCAATTAAATGAAAAGCAAATCAGCTATGCAGCTACCGATGCCTGGGTGTGTTTGGAAATCTTCAAGAAGTTGCACGCGAACCGGGCAGATTGAAAAAAACTTATTTTTTCTTTCTCTTCTTAGGAAATTTTTTCAACCCCCGAACAACAATGGCATCAATGGTCCGCTCTGCATCTCGACCGGTAAAATCTGCTAACCCAGTAACTCTCCAGGCCAAAAAATTATTGTGGTTGTTAAGGTCAATAATTAAGGTCGTTTCCGTGTAGTTGCGCGACCAAGTCCTGTCATTTGAACCAGGGGTCATCCCGGCAGGGCCAATGGCTTGTATGTCCAATCGTGGCTCATTGATCAACGCATAAGTCGCTACCAAATCAGCCATTGAATCCACTTTTGTCATCCCTTTGAATTCGAGTTCGCGAGTAACTCCGTTCCGGACCCATTTATCAATGGTCGCATCGCCAACTTGCTTTTGATCGGACGAGGTAACCACGCTGCTCTCCCCAAATGAAAAAGTCTTGTACTTCGAGAAATCATGTTTCTTGTCAAACTCTACCTTGATCTCTTGCCCCATTGCCTGAAGGCTAACGAGTAGCAGCACCGTAAATATTCTCATAAATCAAATTTACTGAATTAGTTGTTGATTCTCTTCAATCCTCCATTTTAAAAATCGTTCTATTTTATTTTTACCGGCTTTACGCAAAAATTATGATTGCCATTGGGAGCACCTGCGATGGATTTCTTTGGTGGCAAAGCAATCCCGTTTGGGGGATCGCTTCCGTTCGCTGGAGCTCGTAATGACGTCAAATTATTGGTTTTGAGTAACCTCAGTTATTTATCGAAAAAAATTAACTGCGCGGGTGAAATTCCTGAACTACCTGCCGCAGGTAATCGCGATCGAGATGCGTATAGATTTCGGTGGTGGTGATTGACTCGTGGCCAAGCATTTCTTGCACCGCCCGCAAATCGGCACCTCCTTCAATCAGATGAGTGGCAAACGAATGACGGAATGTGTGGGGGCTAATATTTTTTTTTAAACCGATTTTCTCGGCAAGCCCTTTGATCACCAAAAACATCATCACCCTTGTGAGTTTCCGGCCTCTCCGATTTAAGAAGGCATAATTTTCAAATCCTTTTTGAACGGGCGTGTGCATGCGGACTTCATCGATATAAATTTTCAAGTACTTCATCGCATCCTTTCCAATGGGCACCAACCGCTCTTTGTTGCCCTTGCCTACCACCCGAAGAAACCCAATGTCAAAATAAATATTGGCCAAGCGAAGTTCAACCAATTCGCTTACTCGAAGGCCAGAGCTATACAGGGTTTCGAGCATGGCGCGATTGCGGGCACCTTCGGGTGTAGCGAGGTCGATGGCTTCAAGCAAGTCCACGATTTCATGGTAACTAAGAGTGTCGGGCAATTGGCGGCCCAGCTTGGGACCTTCCAACAGGGCAGCAGGGTTGTGGTCAATAAGTTCTTCGTACGTCAGGAATTTAAAAAATGCCTTTAGTCCAGAAAGAATCCTGGCTTGGCTAAAGGCACTCATGCCCAACTCGCTGATGTAGTGTATAAATTTTTGAAGTTCTTTTGCGGATGTCTTAAGTGGGCTGCCGGTAAAGCCCGACAAGGCCATGTACTGCTTCAGTTTTTCTACATCGCGAACATAGGCATCAATGGAATTCTGCGAAAGCGACCGCTCCAGTTTCAGGTATTGGCCAAACTGTTTGATGTAGGTGTCCCAGTTCAAATTGAAATATGATTTATTCCTCGTTCCTATTATCTTGCAAATTACAACTTCGTCTATGAAAATACAGATCGTCAACGGGCCTAACCTCAATCTTCTTGGGAAGCGTGAACCGGAAACCTATGGTACGGAAAGTTTTGAAAGCTATTTTGAAAAACTAAAGCAGCGTTTCCCTGATGTCCACCTTGACTATTTCCAATCCAATGTAGAGGGAGAGCTTATCAATAAATTGCATGAGTCCGGTTTTGCTTACGATGGCATTGTGTTGAATGCAGGAGCCTACACCCACACATCGGTTGCTATCCATGATGCGATCGGTGCGATCAAAGCCCCCGTGGTGGAGGTTCATATTTCCAATGTCTATGCACGTGAAGACTTCCGGCACAAAAGCTTGATCACATCAAAGTGTGCAGGGCTGATCACTGGCTTTGGTATAGAAGGTTATGCGATGGCGATTGGGTATTTTAGAAGCAAAAAGTAAAAGCGAAATTGAAAGTTCAGCCTGTCGGTGCTATTTTAAACGCTAATACCTTAACCATCCTGTAGCCTAAGACCAAAGTCAGCAGGTATCCTCAGTAATGACGGCCTGCATACCTCTTTTTATTAGCCAACATCTGTAAATTTTTTCTTCTCGAACTTATAAACTTCGGGCATATCTTCAGTGCTGTTCATGGACACTTTAAGATCTTTTATAAGTCCGTTGCCAATGTCGTAAACCCAGCCATGCACCAACGGCCCACCTCGTTTGTGCCAAGCATTTTGGATGATAGAGGTTGTGCCCAAGTCATACACTTGCTCTATCACATTCAATTCAACAAATCGATCTTGCCGGGCTTTTATCTCTGTGATCCCCTCCAATTCATCATGGTGCATGCGGTACACATCTTTGATATGCCGTATCCAATTGTCGATCAAACCAATTTGTTTATTTCCCATGGCTGCCAATACCCCACCGCAGCCATAATGGCCGCACACCACCACGTGTTTTACTTCAAGCACATTGACGGCATAGTCCAGCACACTGAGCATGCTCATGTCGGTATGCACCACCATGTTGGCAATGTTGCGGTGGACAAAAACTTCTCCGGGAGCAGTGCCTGTAATTTCATTAGCCGGCACGCGACTATCCGAACATCCAATCCACAAAAATTCAGGCGTTTGTGCGGCTGTCAGGCGTTTGAAGAAATCTTTGTCTTCGCTATTTTTTTGTTCTACCCAAGCTTTGTTTTGCAACAGTAACTGTTGGTAGGATTTGAGGGAGTCTTTCATGTTTTTTTGTTTAAATTATTTTCTATATAGAAATTCTCTTAAGGTCAACTTGAATATTTTTGGCCGCTCCTTCTTTAATAAAATCTTCAATCGTTTCCTTGATATCCGCATCAATGAAATTGGAATGCGTTCCATCAATGGTAACCGTTGAGTTGGGCGGGATAGTTTGAAATTTGCTACGGAGGTTGGCTTTGTTCAAAAAGGATACATCCTTGACCATCTTGAGAAGATAGTTGTTGCCCTGGTTCACCAGGACAATGGCTTCCTCAAAATTGGTGCGGAGTATAAAAAAGACCGCCACCAAAATGCCCATGAAAACGCCCTGCAATAAATTGGTAAAAGTAACGGCAACCACGGTGGTAATAAAAGGCAAAAACTGGCTCATGCCCTTGGCATACATACTTCTATACAGCGATGGGTGCGACAGCTTGAATCCTACCGTGATCAAGATGGCCGCCAGCGAGGCAAGAGGAATCATTTGCAAGACTTTAGGGAAAAGCAAAACCATCAACAAAAGAATGACCCCGTGCGAGATCGCGGAAGCTTTAGAGCGCGCGCCACTGTTGATATTCGTAGAGCTGCGCACGATCACCGAGGACAGGGGCAGTCCGCCCACGAGGCCCGATAAAAAATTAGCTACGCCTTGCGCCTTTAATTCGCGGTTGAGCGGTGTGATTCTTCTGAATGGATCAAGTTTATCACACGCCTCCACACTTAATAATGTCTCTAAGCTTGCAACAATGGCAATCGTGATGGCAGTAAAATAAATCTTTTGGTTATCCCAAAAGGAAAAATCAGGAAAAATTATAAACGATGAAATGCCACCTGCCCCATTAAGGAGTGGAACCGAAACCATGTGCTTTTGTTCTAACATCAAGATAGGGGCTGCTGCATTAAAATAAACATTCAGCAAAATACCGATGATCACCACAATTAATGGAGCGGGGACAAATCTAAAAAATTTATAACGCTGGAGTTTGATGGAATTCCATCCGATTAAAATGGCGATGGAAAGCAATGAGATGATGATTGCTCCAGGGGTAAGGGCTTCCCACGCATTCATGATTTCCGAAAAAGTATTTTGCCCGTTGTCTTGAAAAAACCGCTCGTCTCCTTCAAAGTCGATATCATAACC
>JAYVMP010000131.1:0-9472 GCA_043758895.1 Bacteroidota bacterium | reverse complement strand
CTGAGCAAGATATTTGAGCCATTTCTTCGTGGAAAGGCTGGTGATGGCATTCAAGGCACGGGCTTGGGCCTTTCGATCGTAAAGAAATCAATTGAGCTTTTGAACGGCACCATACAGGTCAAAAGCGAAGTTAATAAAGGCACTACTTTTAGGGCAACAATTCCGGCACAGCAATAATGAATTCCACCCTGCATTAATACCCTCACCCCCCTTGAGTATGAAATCCACGCCAAAAATTAAGGTCTTGTTAGTTGATGACCACCAACTGATCAGGGATGGCATAAAATCCATGCTGAATGACACGCAAGACCTTGAAGTAATTGGATCCGTATCTTCAGGCGAAGAAGCTATTAACGAAGTGCGCAACAATCGGCCGGATGTGATTTTAATGGATATCATGATGGGCGGAATGACGGGCATTGAAGCGACACGCTGGATTAAGGAAGATGAGCCAACCATTAAAATTGTGTTGGTTACAATGGAAATCAGTAAGGATTATGTTTCTGCCGGCATCAAATCAGGGGTAAATGGCTATTTGCCAAAAGATGTTGATAAGGACACGCTGATAGCAGCAATCCACGCTGTTCATAAGGGAGATCGTTTTTTCAACGATGCCATTATGAAATTGGTGTTTGAGGATTTCTATTCGCACGAAAAATTGAAAGGCATCCCCAGAAAATTGCCGAATGAACTGACCAAAAGGGAATTTGAAATATTGAGCCAGGTTGCTACAGGCAAAACCAACAAAGAATTGGCGGAGTCTTTATTCATCAGCATCAAAACTGTGGAGACCCACAAGACCCATATCCTTGAAAAATTGGGATTGAAGAACACCACTGAATTGGTGAAGTATGCGATAAAAAATAACATTATCTCCGTTGACAGCTTGTGATATCTCAGGGTTTACCCCTGCTTCGCATGCCAGAGCCCCCCATTATCCGTGGGGGCCAACCCCGCCCATATTGCCATTGACCCGAGTAACCGCCTCATGTTTTCTAAAAAAATGGTTTTGTAGCCCCTCAGCGTAGTTTTTTCTCTCATTTCCTGATTTTTTCAGAATCAGGATTTCCCTGATGGTTAA
Organism: Bacteroidota bacterium; assembly: GCA_043758895.1. Taxonomy (GTDB): domain Bacteria; phylum Bacteroidota; class Bacteroidia; order Cytophagales; family Cyclobacteriaceae; genus ELB16-189. Next base: position 8,391 of record JAYVMP010000131.1, on the reverse strand, counting down.
GGATAGTGGCACCTGCACCTTTGATCCATCAAAAACAAAAAAAACTAAAGCCATGAAAAACATCAGTAAAATTCAAGGAGGAGAGGCCATCGAAGCGATGGTGCTCTCGTTGATCATCGTGATCATGTTAATAGGCGTTGTTAGCTATAGTGTTGCTCAAACACCATACTCCGACCCTGATTATTCGGTCCAGGCAGTAAAGAATACAAGTAAGGAAATCAGCATTTCCCCGCTCGTTAATTGTAATGCAAAGGCAGTACCGATGAGGGCATCAATCAACAGTCCGTATGCAGAATTAAAACCTGCATTTGCCCCTCATGGCGATAGGCTATACTTCAGTCGTGTTAATCACCCCGATAATACAGCTTCCGTGAATGATCAAGAAGACATCTGGTACACCCTCTATGATTCGACAACCACTAATTGGTCGGAGCCAATACGCATGACTGGATTCTTAAATAACAGAGGCCCCAACTTTGTTGAAAACGTAAGCAAGACCGGTGATACCCTGATCCTTGGCAACCAATACTATAAGAATGGTAAAATGAGAGATGGGGTTTCGTACACGGTCAATATCAAAGGAGAATGGTCATTCCCTAAACCCATAGTAATTAAAAATGATTACAACCTGTCTCCTCACTCCAATCATTTTGTCTCTTTGAAATTAGGCGTGATTATCTCTGCTGTGCAACGGACGGAATCGTATGGTCACCGCGATCTATATGTTAGCTTTTGGAATGGCGTGCGCGCAACGGAACCGGTAAATATGGGTGAAGTACTCAATACAAGCATGGAAGAATCATCCCCCTATCTTGCTTGTGATAATAAGACACTTTATTTCGCCTCTAAAGGACACAGTGGTTACGGTGGTTACGACATCTTTGTCTCCACACGGTTGGATGATACGTGGACGAACTGGACAGTGCCACAAAACATGGGCCTTGCTGTGAACGGTAAACTGGACGAAGAGTTTTTCAGCATCACACATTGCGGCCGTTATGCCCTCTTCACCAAGCAGGTTAGCGTTCATAATGAGGATTTGTTTAAAGTGAAGATGGAGGAATTGTTCAAGACAAAGGACGCAGTTGTTGCTACGGGGGCAGAGGAAATAACGACCAAAAAAATTGGTGTAGAGGATATTGCTAAAAATAAAGAGGTGGCTAAGGTTGCCGAAGTAAAAAAACCAAGATCAACACTTTCTTCGCTTTAAATTGTATGAGGCCGATGGTAGATACAGCCAGCATGTGTTGGCTGTATTTGATTTTTTTTATGAGCAGTACATCAAATGCAGTTACGAATAAGCACTACAAAACCCGCCACTTTGAGCCGCAAGGGTGGGGTGGAATAAAAGAGTAAACGGACATAGGATGACACAGATCACCTAAGCAGCTTTTAACTTCGATTCATAGTTAGCTAATGCCTGAGGGATATTCAGTAAATTACCCTTCCAATTTATGATCTGGTTTATTATGACGGCATGATGAAATGCCAGGCTGGCATGGGGCAACTAAAAAACAAATTATTAGTACATGAAAAAAATTAGTTTGACTGGCTTCTTATTTGTTGCGCTGCTGCTTCCTGTGGTGGCTCAAACCAAACCTTTAAAGGAAAATTTAAAAAACTACTTTTCATTTCTTCCTTTTTATGTAGATATAGAAACAATGAAAATTCAACTGGGTAAGAATGCAGAATTCAAATTTCATAATGATCCTAACCGAGATGCATCAAAAACAATCATTGGCACACTCGGCAAAGACAAAAACCTGAATCCTGTTGCCTTTACCAACCAACTCATTATCAAGTATTCACCCTCAAGTAATAAAAAAAGGAAAAATGTTTCTGTTAAATGGTCCATTAATTATAAACTGGAAGATTTACCGAGTGCCCTATTCGACTTTGAAAAAATAAAATCTAATTTTAAACCCTACTTCGTTAACAGCACGGAGAAAAAGGAGATCGGCCAACAAGGGGAGCAGATTTATTCTACTCTTCTTGAACGCGATCAGTTGGTATTGGCGATACGTATGATTGAGTACAACAATTTTATACATACCATTTCAATTGAGTTCCAAGAGGTATGGAAAATTCCACAGGTGCAATAAGAAAATAACTGGCTGTCCAACGTTGAAAAATTTATTTATTTGCTCTAGCAAAACATGGCAAAAGAAAACAATAAAGATCAGGCTTGCGGGTGTAGTCACCTTCATGCGGAAACCTATTCCCCTCGGAATAGAGAAGGAAGGCGTGATTTCTTTAAGAAAGCTTCTGCATTAGCAATCGGAGCGATGACCTCGCCTTTATTAGCTAACGCCATGGCAGGCAGCCATCAGCAATTACTAGCGATCACTCAAAGTGCTGCTGTTAAAAAGGGTAAGGCCAAGATGGCTACTATTTTGCACACCGCAGACATCCATGCACAGCTCTATACGCATGATGAGTTCTTTGTAGAAAACGGGCAAGTGGTTTATAAAAAAAGGGGTGGATTTGCAGTCCTTAAAACAATGCTCAATTCTATCCGATCGAAAAACCAGGAGAATACGATCCTGATTGATGGAGGGGATTGTTTTCAGGGGGGTGGGCTGGCGGCTGTTACAGAGGGAAGGGGCATCGTGCCGCTGATGAATGATATTGGATATGACCTGGTGCTTCCGGGAAACTGGGAAGTGGTGTATGGAAAGGAAATGATGCTAAAAGACCTCGGTGCTTATCATGCACAAAAGATTTGTGCCAACATGTTTCATCAAACGGATGACGCACTCAATGGCACGCTCATCTTTAAACCGTATTGGACAAAGGTAGTGGCTGGCATCAAAATCGGATTTATCGGATATACGGATCATGCCGTTCCGAAACGCCAGCCGCCTGCATTCAGCAAGGGCATTCGATATACCAATCCAATAAAGGATGTAGCGAAGTACGTTACCCTGTTAAAAGAGAATGAGCAATGTGCGATGATATTTATGGTGACACACCTGGGGCTGGCACAACAAGTAAACTTGGCTAACCAACCCGCAGTGCAAGGAGTCGATCATATACTGGGAGCAGACACGCATGAACGTGTTCGCCATCCCATAAACGGAAAGTATGCCACTGTAAGTGAACCGGGCTCTTTTGGTTCTTTTGTGTCTCGCTTTGATATGGTGGTGGAGGATGGAAAAGTAAAAGAAAAGATTTATCAACTACTGGATGTGGACCCGGAGAAATACCATCCCGATACCCAAATGGCCAGGTTGATTGAACAAGAGCGGGCTCCCTTTAAAGCACAACTCGATAGGGTTATCGGTAAATCTAAATTCCCCTTAGTGCGCTATTATGTGATGGAGACACCCATGGACAATATGATTACGGATGCGCTGATGTGGAAATTTAAACCGGACATTGCCATTAGCAATGGCTTCCGGTTTTGCCCACCATTAATTCCGGATAAGAAAACAGGTTTGGCAATCATCACCATGGATTATTTGTGGAGCATGATGCCGATAAATTCTGAGATTAAATCGGGTATCGTGCCAGGCAAGCAATTGTGGGATTGGCTTGAAATAGAACTCCACAATGTATTTGCTAAAAATCCAGCCGAGCGTTTCGGAGGTTGGGTAGTGCGTATGCAGGGCATGCGGCTTAATTTCACGATGAACAAGGAGCTGGGCAATCGGATAAATTGGGTAACAGTAGATAACCAGCCCCTGGACTTAGTAAAGACTTATAAGGTGTTGACCTGCGAACGTGAAGGCGACCCCGAAGATGTGTTGTGCCGTTTAGGAAATGTACAAAAGCCGACCCTGGCCAAGGCTACACTTCACGAAACAATGATTGAGTACCTTCAGGTACACTCACCCGTATCTCCGCGAATTGATGGTCGGGTAACGGCCACGGATGCCCCGCCCACCTTGCTCTCGCAACTGGAAGGATACGGGTATGATTTTTTTTGAAAAATGATTGTGAAAACCGAATTATGAAATTCGCATGTGGCGTATTCGCATGAAAATTCAGGAAGATTAAAGTGGCCAACAAACTTCACCTTAAAGATGGGGCAGAAGCACACCCGGAATTCCTTCCATTAATTCTTTCACGCGTTCCGATACTGCGTAAATCGTGTCTAAGTTTTGGCCGTGGACTTTTATGCCCATATCGGTCCGGCAGGGTTCAACTCTTCGATTTTAAACCCAATGTCTTGAATAGCTTTTAGCACTTCCTGAGATCTTACTTCAGGGTTGAGAATCGTGAGTACTTTATTTGGGTTCGTAGTATCCACTGTCCAATTTTCTTCTCCAGCAATTTGGTTTAACGTATCCGTTGCTTTTGCAATGCAGCCCGAGCAATTGATATTGGTTTTGAATTTTGTAGTTGTCATTTCTTTTATTTTTTAAAGTATAAAATTAGGTTGAGGGGGCAATAAAATTGTTACGTAATCATGGAATTGATTTGCATAATTTTCTAAGAAAGCGTTTTGGTTTTTAACCGCAAACTATTGGACACCACCGAAACCGAACTTAATGCCATGGCAGCCCCTGCCAGCATAGGGTTTAGCAGAAAGCCGTTGACGGGGTACAAGACACCTGCCGCAATGGGAATACCTATAACGTTATAAATGAAAGCCCAAAATAGATTTTGCCGGATGGCTTTGATGGTAAGGTCAGACAACCGAATGGCTTTGTTGATTTTTGTAAGGTCGGAAGAAATGATGGTCATCTTCGCTACATCCATGGCTATATCACTTCCTTTGCCCATGGCAATGCTCACATCGGCCTGGGCCAACGCGCTGCTGTCGTTAATGCCATCGCCCACCATGGCCACTATTTTTCCGCCAAGTTGTAGTTCTTTTATGAAAGCTGCTTTGTCTGCCGGCAATACGCCAGCTTTAAAATGGTTGATGCCCACTTGTGCTGCCACCATTTTAGCGGTTGTTTCATTGTCGCCAGTAATCATATAGACCTCAATTCCGTTTGCCTGTAATTGCCGAATGGCCGAAATGGATGTGTCTTTTATTTTATCGACAATAGCGAGAACGGCCAAGGCTTTGGTTTCATCAGCAAACCAGACTACTGTTTTTGCTTCGTTCAGCCACGTTGTTGAGGCAGTTTCAAATTGATTTGCCATTTCAATCTGATTCTGCTTTAAAAGAGAAGCATTGCCCACGTAGTAGTATTTACCATTGATTTGAGCTTTGGTGCCAAGCCCAGTAATGCTTTCAAAATGATGAACAGGAAAACGTTCTGCCGAACTGTAGTGCTTTGAAATGGCATCGGCCAAAGGATGCGCTGATCGTTTTTCCATAGCAACCAAAATACTTTTAAGTTCGTTTTCTTCCTCTAACCAAACAGCATCCGTTACTACCGGTTTTCCTTCAGTGATGGTCCCCGTTTTATCGAGCACCACGGCATTTATTTTTTTTGCCAGTTCAAGGCTTTCCGCATCTTTTATCAAAATCCCATTTTCCGCACCCTTGCCTATACCTGCCATGATTGCAGTAGGTGTGGCCAGGCCCAATGCACAAGGGCATGCAATGACCAACACGGTAACCATAGCCAGCAGACCTTGCGTAAATCCATTTGCACCCCCGAAAATAATCCAGGCTGCTAACGTGAGCAGGGCAATGCCAAGAATAACGGGAACAAAGACACCCGCAATTTTATCTACCATTCGTTGAACAGGCGGTTTGCTGCCTTGTGCCTGCTGCACCATTTTTATTATTTGCGCCAGCATGGTATCGCCACCTACTTTAAGGGCAAGAAACTCGAAACTTCCCTTTTGATTGATGGTACCGGCAAATACATTCTGGCCCTCTTTTTTTTCCACCGCTAGGGGCTCACCGCTGATCATGCTTTCATCGACAAACGAACTGCCCGAAATCACTTTTCCGTCCACGGCAATTTTATCGCCCGCCTTTACCAATAGGGTAGTGCCTACGGTAATGGACGACAGGGGCATCTCCATGGTGTGGCCATCCGCAAGCACCACCGTAACTTTTTTTGGCTGTCTGCCCATCAATTTTTTTAGGGCAGATGAAGTGTTCCCCTTGGCGGTTTCTTCCAGCCATTTGCCCAAAAGAATGAATGCGATGACAACGGCAGCAGTTTCAAAATAAACGTGGGCATGTAGCCCCCGGCTATGCCAATATTCAGGATAGAAAGTATTGAATACACTAAACAAATAGGTTACCCCCGTGCTTAATGCAACTAATGTATCCATGTTGGCCGAACGGTGCTTGGTTTGCTTCCAGGCATTAATAAAGAATTGTCTTCCGAAAAGAAATACCACGGGAGTGGTTAATGCCCATAAGATGTAATTGGCATACGGCATGTTCATAAAAAACATACCTATTATCACCACTGGGATAGACAGAATTGCGGAACCAATTGTTTTCCTTTTAAGGGTGCTGAACTTTTCCTTGTGAAGCTGCTCCAATTGATCTTTTGCTTCCTCGGTTTCGTCAATTATTAAATCATAGCCAATGCTTTGCAAAGCCGCTTTCAATTTTTGCGGATTGGTGATCGAGGGGATGTATTCTGCCAGCGCAGTTGCATTGGCATAATTTACAGCTATGGAAACTACCCCTACTTGATTCGCTAAAATGCTTTGTGCGCTGCTCGCACAACTTGCGCAAGTCATGTTTAACACCGGGAAACTTTTTTTAACCGAAGCAACATCGTAACCTAAACTACGGATGGATTTTACGGCCTGCTGTAAAACCGTTAGGGGATTGTAGGTATTGATTATTGCCCGGTTGTTATTCAGTTCTACTTTGTGCGTACGAACGCCTTCGATTTTTGAAAGGCTTTTATCGATAATCAAGGCACAGTGCTCGCTGTCCATGCCCTCCAACGGGATGATTATATTTTCATCGTTTCTTGACTCCATGATTTATTGCATTTTTTACTATGCAAAATTACAGAGGCATCACCGGTCAGGCCTTACACAATTGCCGATATGATTTGCAGGATTTTGGTCGGGTTTATACTTTGTCAAGTGGCTTTCGCTTGTTGAAACCTACTTGCCTAAAGTGGCTTGGCGTTAGGCCGGTAACTTTTTTGAATTGGTTGGAAAGATGCGCCACGCTGCTATACCCCAACTCCAGGGCAATTTCGCTGAGGCTGAGTTCTGCATAGATGATCAGTTCTTTTGCTTTCTCTACCTTCAGCGCAATGGCATATTTTTCGATGGTGGTACCTTCCACTTCAGAAAACAAGCTGCTGATGTAGCTGTAATCTTTATGCAGTTTATCAGCAAGTATAGCCGACAAATTATGTCTCTTATCCAACTCAGAACGGTGGATGTGCTCAATGATAATAGCCTTTATTTTTTCAATGGTTTTTTTCTTCTGATCATCCAAAACTTCAAAGCCCAAATCGGTAAGTTCTTTTCTCAATTGCTCTTCTTGTTCTGCAATGAGAGCTTGGTTTAATTCCAATTTACCCATTGAAACCGAAACCATGTTTAGCCGCAGTTTTTCGGCCACTTGCTTTACGGCCATCACGCATCGGTTGCACACCATGTTTTTGATGTAAAGAGTTGTCATTGGATTTTACAATTGGCTTGCCAAAGGTAGATGTTATCGCGGAAAGCCAAGCTTTGTAGAGAATGGAAGCGACACGGACTACTCACGTTATTTTTCACGTTTCATCAGAGGGTAGGATGAGGTTTATACAAAAAAAAATGCCCAGTGTGCCCGGGCATTTTTTTAAAAAGGAAGAGGGAGCACTACCACCAAGCGCGATAGTTAATATTGTCTTTATTGCCTGGAAATTTCTTCAACTCATTGTTAAAATTCACAGAATTGATGGTCTGTTCATCGATCGGATACAAAAATTTATTGGAGATCAACCCATTGTTTTGATTGTATTTGGTGGACAGGGCCGGGATGCCCGTTCTTCTATTCTCAAGCCAGCCTTCAAACCCTGTGTTTAAATTCAGTGCCCACTTTTGCATGATGACCTGGGTGAGGGCCGCTTGATAATTATTGGAAGGATCAGGATTAAATGCTGTTCCTTTATTTGCCAAATAGGCTGCTGCGGATGAGGAGCTAAGCCCCAGTTCAGCATAAGCTCCCAGCACTCCGTTGTTATAGTAAGTCTGTGCTTGCGAGACTCCGCCAGAAATGTATCCTTTCAATGCAGCCTCTGCCAAAATAAATTGAACCTCGGCATAGGTGATCAATCTTGAAGAAGTGATAGGTAGAGAGAGGTAGGTCTTTAAGGGGTTGTAGGAATCAGAAAAAGTGGATGCTGCTTTATTTTGAGTGGTGGTAGCATCAATTACCTGAGGCATCCCACCATAATTGCTAAAGCTAAAAGTGGAATTGCCCGCACCGTTGGGACTAGGATTAAATAACAATGTCATGCGTGCCTGGTCTCCGGTATTGACATAGAAATTATACAATATGGAGTCCATTAC
>JAYVMP010000130.1:0-9248 GCA_043758895.1 Bacteroidota bacterium | reverse complement strand
AGGCGTTTGATTGCAACGTGCCCGTGCTGATCGATGCGGAAGACAGTTGGATACAAAACCCGATTGATGACCTGGCTTATGAAATGATGGCCAAATACAACCAAGATAAGCCCATCGTTTTCAACACCTATCAAATGTACCGGGTTGACATGCTTGGCAACCTGAAGGATGCTTTTCACCGGGCAGCTCAACGGCATTATTTTCTGGGGGCAAAGCTGGTGCGCGGTGCCTACATGGAAAAAGAAGCGGAACGTGCCACCATGTTGGGCTATGCCAATCCGATCCATCCCTCCAAAGAATCAACCGATGAAGCCTTCAACCAAGGGCTTGCCTTTTGCCTTGAAAACAGATCACGCGTTTCCCTCCTGTGTGGATCGCACAACGAGCTCAGCAACCAATACTTGGCATCGTTGATGGAGCGGCATGGATTGTTGCACAATGATCCCCACGTTTGGTTTGCCCAGTTGTTGGGCATGAGCGATCATATTTCTTTCAATTTGGCGAAGGCGGGGTATAACGTGGCCAAATATGTGCCTTACGGGCCGGTGGAATCGGTGATGCCGTATTTACTGCGCAGAGCTTCGGAAAACACTTCGGTGGCAGGGCAGAGCAGCCGCGAGCTTACGTTAATAAGGAAAGAGCTTCGAAGGAGGAATGGAAAGTGATTCGTATTTTTCGATCGAATTTCTACCTTTGTGATTGGCATGAGCAAAGAAGAAGCCACATTATATTTATCCCAACAAAAGCTCATCCTTAATCATGCAATTAACCGAACAAGAATCCATCCGCAGGCAAAGCCTGGAGGAGCTGAACAAACTTGGCATCAATCCTTACCCTGCCGAATTATTTGAAATCACGACCACTGCCGATGATTTTCATCAGAATTATTCTTTGCTCGAAGGAAAAGATTTATCTATAGCAGGCCGCATCATGACCCGCAGGGTGATGGGCAATGCTTCGTTCATCGAACTGCAGGATGAAACGGGCCGTGTGCAAGTTTATTTTCGAAGGGACGACCTTTGCCCGAATGAGGACAAAACTCTTTATAATACCGTCTTTAAAAAATTATTGGATATCGGTGATATTATCGGCATAAAAGGATTTGCGTTCACCACCCAAACAGGAGAAAAATCCATTCACGCAAAAAGTTTTACCCTCTTAACAAAGTCACTGCGACCCTTGCCGATCGTAAAAGAGACGAAAGATGAACAAGGCAATGTTCATTTGCACGATGCGTTCACCGATCCGGAGCAACGTTACCGGATGCGCTATGTAGACCTTGTTGTAAACCCGCAAGTGCGCGATGCCTTTGTGAAGCGAACGAAGCTTGTGAACTCCATGCGCGGGTATCTCAACCAACAAGGCTACCTCGAAGTGGAGACCCCCATTTTGCAGCCACTTTACGGTGGAGCAGCCGCCAAGCCATTTAAAACACATCACAATACGCTCGACATGACATTGTATTTGCGGATTGCCAATGAACTCTACTTAAAGCGATTGATTGTAGGTGGCTTTAGTGGCGTGTATGAATTCAGCAAAGATTTTCGCAACGAGGGCATGTCGCGGTTTCATAATCCTGAATTCACCCAAGTAGAGTTGTATGTAGCCTATAAAGATTATTTGTGGATGATGGATTTGGTGGAAGCGATGATCGAAAAGGTAGCTATTGATCTGCACGGAACAACGCAAGTGAAAGTAGGGGAGAACTTGATCGATTTCAAAAGGCCCTGGAAACGTTTCACGATGTATGGAGCCATTGAACACTTTACAGGAATTGATATTTCAAATTCCGATGAAAAACAATTGCGCGAAACGTGCAAGCAGCTCCATGTGCCGATGGACGACACGATGGGGAAAGGCAAATTGATCGACCAAATATTTGGGGAGAAGTGCGAACCGAATTTGATCCAACCCACCTACATCACCGATTATCCATTGGAGATGTCGCCATTGGCCAAGAAGCACCGCAGCAAGCCAGGACTGGTGGAGCGCTTTGAGGCCATCTGCAATAGGAAGGAAATCTGCAACGCCTTTTCGGAATTGAATGACCCGATCGACCAGCGCCAACGTTTTGAAGAACAGCTTGAGCTGGGCAAACGTGGCGATGAAGAAGCAATGACACTGGATGAAGATTTTTTGCGCGCGTTGGAATATGGGATGCCGCCTACAGCTGGGTTGGGGATTGGCATCGACCGCTTGAGTATGATTATGACTAACTCGCCCTCCATCCAAGACGTGATTTTTTTCCCACAGATGAAACCGGAGAAAAAACCGGAAGTTGATACGCAAAAAGAATTTGAATCCCTGGGCATCAGGCCTGAGTTGTTTCCTATCCTTGAAAAACTGAATATCAGGTCGGCTGCTCAACTCAAGGAAATCAAATCTTCTAAATTATTTAACGACATCCCGGGAATGAGAAAAAAAATGAAGTTGGAGGCGGTGCAAAACCCAACCTTACCGGAGATTGAAGCGTGGATGAAATAAATTTGGCAATCGGATCAAAACCCAGCATTAGAGTCTTGAAAGCTCCGGATCCGATTGAGCTTTAGATCTTTTAATAGCGAGGACTTTATCCCGATATTAAATGTGTAAGATTGGAACCTGCCAAAGGGAACCCAGTTGAGCGACATCTGCCAGCAGTGCAAGTCGCGGTTAAGGCCAAAACTCGTTTGCGTGATTACATTGTTCTTAAAATCGTAGCCCGAATTGTAGGTTACTTTCCATTTTTCACTGAGGCTTACGTCCCCAGAAAAAGTAGCCGCTTGGGTGATCGTTCCTGGCCCTATTGTGCGAGAGTAGGAGACATTATAACTTAAGCGCAAGTTCCAGGGGATGCTGAAGTCAACATAGGTGCCCGGATTCCTCAATAAAAAATCTTTATCGGCTTGAGTTGCATTGGCTTTTCCTATTTTTTCGCGCAAGTCGCTGTCTTTTTTTTGGCCTTTGGGGTTGATGTTGGTGCTCAAGGCTATGGTAGCGGATGTTATTCTCCCTAAGTTCCCGGCATTCCAGGAATAGCGGCTTACTCTCAACTCGGTGTACAAAGGCCTGTCCTGGGCATCCACTCCGTTGCGCACATTCCAGTATTGATAGGGGTCCAATGTGCCACTGGCATTGATATTGATTTTGTTGTCGAGAATATTGGAATTGGCACTGATCCCGATTGGGGCAAGTTTAAACGAGTCGGCCAAAAAATTGTAACTCGAACTGAGCGACATATTATTGAGCAAGGAAATCTTTTTGTCAACGGTATCTTTTTTATTCCTCACTTTCATTTCAAGCGTATTGCCAATTCCAAAATTCAGTGAACCGCTTTTTCCAATCGGGGCTTGTCCATAAACAAATCCGGCATGGACCGATTGCAAGGAAACAGTGGGCCTTCCGTTGGCATCCGTCAGCCCAACACGTTGGTAGTAGCCGTATTTTGGATCTGAGAAGTCGGGGCTGTAACTGAGCCCTATATTGGGCGTGACCAAGTGCCTGATGGCCCGTATCCGGCTGGCCTTATTTTTGGCCAGGTACATCCCATAAATCCGCGTGGTGAGGCTAAGCGATAAACTGTAAAAGGCTTCTCTGCTAAATAGGTGCAGGGTATCCTTTTTGATGGCTTGTGTGCCCAGTGTGAGAGGCCCGGGGGACGAAGCAGTCCACCCCAATTTTTCAAAATACCAGAGCTCGGTATAGTTGCCGCCTGCGGTTATGGTAAAATATTTGAACGCTTTAAACGAGGTGCTGATGGGGATAACGTGGCGTATCCCTTTGCTGGCGTTTCTAAAATAGAGGGGCAAATTCTGAAAGTTAAAAGCACCAATGCTGTCGCGCAATGTGCCATCTGCATTTTTGGCAATGAACCCTAAATCATTGGTGATTTGATTTACTCCATTCATGTTGTATTTGAATTGAAGATTCTGCAAGATTTGGAGCTTGGAGGATTTGAATGGGTAAATGTTGTTGACGTTAAGACTAATGTCGGGCAACGAAAGGCCAACCAAGCGCGATTTAAAATCCTGGTTGTGGCGTAAATTCATAGCCATTGAAAAGGGTGTTCCGGGAAAAGATTTTGAAAGCGAAATATTGGAGCTGGCCTTTTGCTGAACGTTGCTGTTTACCACGGAGGCGGTATTGGTTTGTGCCACACCCAAATAATTGTTGGTGCTGTTGGTACTAGTGGCTGCATTAATAGAAGCAGCAAAACGGGTGGTGCCTTTGGTTTTTGGAGCATGGCTCCAGGTTAGGCTAAAGTCCTTGGTTCTGTTGGGGCTTTCGATATTCGTGCTAACGTTGTTGTTGTTATATGAAAAATTTAAACTGCCCGAATACTTGTACCGACTGATGTAAGTGGTGTTGATGTAAAGACCCGATGAGCCCTTCGAATAGAGGTCTGCCGTAAGGCTTAACTTGACGTAGTCGTTAATATCAAAATAATAGCCGCCCCTTCGCAGAAAAAATCCACGGATGGACTCCTCGCCATAGGCAGGCACAATAATGCCGGACGAGCTTTTGCGCTGCGAAGGGAAAAGTCCGAAAGCAAAACCAAGAGGAGTGGGCACATGGTTGAACTCCATATAAAATGGGCCAGAAACAATCTTGTCGCCCGTGATGGCCTTTGCCTTTCGCGAAATGATGCGGAAGTGAGGGTCTGCCAAGTCGCAGGTGGTGTAGGCATTGCCAATGGTGAAGAGTTCGTTTTTGGCATTCTTAAAAACCGTTTCGCCATGGATAAAGCTGGCATCTTGCTTGGTCACCACCTCGGTGATCTTGGCTTTTTTATTTTTGAAATTATAGACCATTCCTTTCGTCTCGTACTCATTGCCACCATCCTTAAAAATGGGAAACCCCACCAGTCGGCCTGTGGAGTCTTTTTTCCCGTTGGCGGTGATGGTCGATTTTTCGTAGTCGATCACAATCTCTTCCGCATCCAGGCTGATGCTCCCGTAAGTAACTTTTGCGTTGCCATAGAGCCTTACGATTTTCTTTCCAAGTTCAGACACGATCGAATCTTCGGCCGAATAAACAATAGTGGATTCAATGTCGCCTTTTTGTGCTGCTTTCGTTGAATCTTTTCTTACTTTGGTGGTGTCGCTTTTTAGTTTAGAAGTATCGGTAACGGCCAGCTTTTTTTTACGGAGAAGGGTATTATTTCTTGATGGAAGTGGTTGGGTGGGGCCCTTTACTTGCTTTTCAACTTGAGCGAAGACGGATAATTGAAAAAATGCGGCCACACTAAAAATAAGGAGGAATCGAGCCACAATGCCTTTGCGGAGGGTCAAGGTTAATGGATATTTAGCATGTTGTGAAAAATTCACAACTTTGCGTAAAGTTATTTCAATTCTGCCACACATTGATAAGTTCGTGAGGAATATCGGGTTAAAGGTTCTTCTGTTAGCAATAACCTTGCTAAACTCTTCGGCCAGCTTTCTGACGACAGGAACCAAGGTGGCCACTATCGTTATCGACCCCGGTCATGGGGGGCGCGACCCTGGCTCATCGGGCAAGAGCGCCAAGGAAAAAGATGTGGCCTTAAAAATATCTTTGAAGTTTGGTGCTTACATCGAAAAAAACATGCCTGATGTAAAGGTGATCTATACCCGCAAAGACGATCGTTATGTGGCGTTGGAAGAACGGCCCGAAATGGCCAACCGTGCCAAGGCCGATCTTTTTGTTTGCATCCATTGCAACTCACTTCCCGGTGCCCCTGCCTATGGCACTGAAACTTTTGTGATGGGCTTGGACAAAGACAAGGGAAACTTTGAGGTGGCCAAGAGAGAGAATTCGGTGATGCTTTATGACGAAAATTACAAGGAGCGCTATGAAGGATTTGATCCTGAAAGCCCCGAGTCCTACATATTATTTGCCCTGAGCCAAAGTGCTTATCAAGAAAGCAGTTTGAAGTTTGCCCAAAAGGTAGAGGCTCAGTTTAAAACAAAGGTGGGCCGCTACAGCCGTGGGGTGAAGCAGGCTCGCTTCTGGGTGCTTTGGAAAACTTCCATGCCCAGCGTGCTGATCGAAACCGGGTTTTTGACGAATTCAAAAGAGGAAAATTATTTGACCAGCGATGCGGGACAGGATAAGATTGCCTTAGGGATTTTTCATGCACTTAAAGAATATAAAACAGAAATGGAGTCGATAAACTGATTATTGTGAAAAACAAAGAATTAATAGTAGGTCTGTTCAGCACCGTTGCCCTGGTGTTGTTGTATCTCGGTTTTAATTACTTGAAGGGGATTGATTTTCTTGAACGCAAGAAAATCTATTATGCCGTGTATGAAAATATTGACCAGCTGGCGGTTTCAAACCCGGTATTGGTCAATGGGTATGCGGTGGGCAGAGTCAGTCGCATCAAGATTTTGCAAAACAAAAGTAATCATGTTCTCGTGGCAATGGAGATCGATGCGGACATTGTGATCACCGATTCCACCAAAGCTATCCTCAACAGCGAGCTTCTTGGAGGCAAATCGGTATTGCTGAACATTCGTCATTCGAGAAAAAAACTAAAACCCGGGGATACCCTCCATGCCGAGGTGGCCAAGGGAATGTTTGATGTGATTTCAGAGACCGCAACCCCGGTAGCTACCGACTTGCAAACCACGATGCGAAAATTTAATGCCACGGTAGATAATTTCAGCAAAATTTTTGAAAAACTCGATCTGATCTTGACCCGCCTCCAAACCACTCCGGGATTAATCAACAAAACGCTGACAACAACCAACAGCAATATTGAATTGCTTTCGGCAAGTTTAAAAAACGATGCCGAAAAAATCAATTCAGCACTGGATGAGCTTAAACCCACACTTTCCAATTTCAAGGTCATCTCCGACTCCCTCAAGAAATTGCGCATGAATGAAACACTGATGAAAGCCCAGCATACCCTAACAAGTCTCAACGAGTCGATTGCGAAACTAAAAAAGGGAGACAACACGATGGGCAGGCTTATGACTGAGGACTCCCTGTATGTGAACCTGAATAAGCTGCTGCTAAGCCTAAACCAACTTTCGAAGCATTTCGATGAAAACCCTAAACTATTCCTCGCTCCGCTTGGGAAAAGTAAACGGAAGGTAGAGCGAGAAAGACGAAGGGAGGAAGAAAAGAAACTGGCAGCAGCGAAAAAGAAATAGGCGAAATGGATGTGGACTTTAATAAAAACGAAGATCAATTAAAGCAATTGTGCTTTCAACTGCAGGCGAAAGCAAAGAAGGTGAAGCTGGGCGGAGGCGAAAAAAAAATCAAAGAGCAGCACGAGAAAGGCAAGCTTTCAGCCCGCGAACGCATTGAATACCTTACGGATAAAAATTCAACCTTTTTAGAGGTAGCACTTTTTGCTGGCGATGGCCTATATGCCGAGCAAGGTGGGTGCCCCTCGGGGGGGGTGGTCACCGGTATTGGCTACATCCATGGAAGGCTTTGTGTAGTGGTGGCCAACGATGCTACAGTAAAAGCAGGTGCTTGGTTCCCTATCACCGCCAAGAAAAATTTGCGCGCACAAGAGATCGCGATGGAAAATCACCTGCCGATCGTTTACCTCGTTGACAGTGCGGGGGTTTTCCTGCCCATGCAAGACGAAATTTTTCCCGACAAGGAACACTTTGGAAGACAATTTCGGAACAATGCAAAGATGTCTTCGATGGGCATAGTGCAAATTGCCGCCATCATGGGCAGTTGTGTGGCGGGTGGAGCTTACCTGCCCATCATGAGCGATGAAGCGATGATCGTTGACAAGACCGGTTCTATATTTTTGGCAGGATCTTATTTAGTGAAAGCCGCCATAGGCGAAGAAATCGACAATGAAACGTTGGGCGGGGCTACTACGCACTGCGAAATTTCAGGAGTTACGGATAATAAATTCCCCAACGATCAGGCCTGCCTCGATTACATCCGCAGCTTGTTTGATAAGATGGGCACTTCCGCAAAGACGGGCTTTGATCGCGTGCAACCCAAGCTGCCAAAAGCAAACCCGGAAGAAATTTACGGAATGGTGCCGGCCGATCGGGTGAAACCATACGACATGCTCGAGCTCATCAAACGCATGGTCGATGATTCCGAGTTTGACGAATACAAAGCCCTCTATGGAAAAACAATTCTTTGTGGCTTTGCCAGAATGGATGGTTGGGCTGTGGGTATTGTGGCTAACCAGCGCAAGACGGTAAAGAACAAAAAGGGTGAAATGCAAATGGGAGGCGTGATTTACTCCGACTCGGCCGATAAAGCAGCTCGCTTCATCATGAACTGCAACCAGCGAAAAGTACCCTTAGTCTTTTTGCAAGACGTTAGCGGTTTTATGGTGGGCAGCAAAGCCGAGCAGGGGGGTATCATTAAAGATGGGGCTAAGATGGTGAATGCCATGGCCAATTCCACGGTGCCGAAATTCACTTTTGTTATTGGTAACTCCTACGGGGCCGGCAACTACGCTATGTGTGGCAAAGCGTACGATCCAAGATTGATTTATGCATGGCCTACTGCGCAGATCGCTGTAATGAGTGGAAATGCGGCAGCAAAAACGTTGCTTCAAATTCGCGTCAGCGCATTGAAGGCGCAGGGCAAAACCATCTCGCAGGAAGAAGAAACTGGTTTGCTCAACGAAATTACGGATCGCTACAACGAACAACTGAGCCCTTACTATGCGGCATCACGCCTGTGGGTAGATGGGATCATTGATCCGTTAGAAACGCGCACGGTTGTTTCCATGGGCATTGAGGCAGCGAGCCATTCCCCGGTAGAAAAATTTAATGTAGGGGTGATACAAACCTAAATTGAAAGTGAATGGTGAGAATACAGAATGTTGAATATGGAATGTCGAATGTTGAATATAGAATGTTGAATTGAGTGGAGGAGAAAGAACTTAAAGCTTTGGTTTCTTTGCTAGACGATGAGGATCAACAAATCGTTTCGCACGTGGAGGGGAAAATCCTTTCCATAGGCAAAACCATTATTCCTTTTTTGGAAAGGGAATGGGAGAGCAACCTCAATCCATCCGTGCAAGGCCGTATCGAAGAGCTGATCCACTCGTTGCAATATGACCTGCTGCGCGAGCGCCTTCGGAATTGGTACGAAAGCAAAGACCACGACTTGCTCACGGGCATGTGGATTCTCGCCACCTACCAATATCCTGAAATTGAGCTTGAAAAATTAAAACAAGACCTGGAGCAAATCTATTATGAAACCTGGTTGGAGTTTCGTCCGGATTTGTTTGCCTTTGATCAGGTTAAAATAATCAACAGCGTCCTTTTCAATAAGTTGAAGTTTGGGGCGAA
>JAYVMP010000129.1:0-14894 GCA_043758895.1 Bacteroidota bacterium | reverse complement strand
ATCGATGATTTAATTTATAGAGTGGCCTTACTCGAAAAAATCAAAAATGGCCTGACGCTTTAGAATCAAACTTTTACAATTTTAGATGCGTCTGCCCTGCCCTAAGCATGATTTTTTTTGTTTGATTTTTAAAACAATGTTAATACAAGGTTCTATTCATAAACCCTCGCCTCATTCCTTTACCGAAAGAGAGAAATATAGTGGGGTTTAACCTATGGCGTTCCTTTTATCGGTATAAATTCATAATTGAATGAAAGAAATTATTCTGTAATTCGTGGTTTGAATCACACTACACTATGCACCTTCACGATATTTTTCCGCAGTTTGCACCAGAATTAATTGAGCACCTTGAAAAAATAGGCCAAATCACGGAGTTTGAGGAGGGTGACATGCTAATGCGCTCTGGCCAATATTTTAAAAACTCACTACTTATTCTTGAAGGCCGTGTCAAATTGTACCGAGAGGGCGAAGATGGGGAGGAATTTTTTTTATACTACCTGGAACGAGGGAACGCCTGCGCCCTTTCTATGATTTGCGCTACCAAAAACGAAGCCAGTGCAGTAAAAGCCAAGGCTATGTCAAAAGTGAAAGCTTACGCGATCCCCATTCAACACATGGATGGTTTGATGAAAGATTATCGACAATGGTATTATTTCGTATTAGAAACTTATAGATCACGATTTGAAGAATTATTGGAAGTAATTGATCAGGTGGCATTCCATTCCATGGATGAAAAATTAGAGTTTTACCTCAAACGTCAATTTGAAGCCTTAGGAAATAAGATTACAGCTACTCATCAAGAAATAGCCGATGACCTTAATTCATCAAGAGAGGTCATTTCGCGGTTGCTGAAAAAACTGGAAGCTAAAAAAAAGATTTCCACTTCCCGCAATGAAATAATCAGGTTAAATTTCTGATCGCTTTGTGACTTGGGTCACCGAATATTGGCAGTGCCTCGGTGATCTTTACGGAGAATTCGCGCTCCATGGAAAATCTTATTGGATATTTTGCTTCCGGTTTAATTGGTATTTCGTTAGGTCTTATTGGTGGCGGTGGGTCAATCATCACCATTCCGGTGTTGGTCTATTTGTTTCATATCGAACCAACAGTCGCCACGGCTTACTCCTTGCTTATTGTTGGCTCAACTTCATTAGTTGGTGGCGTTAGGAATGCAACGAGCAGGATGGTTGATTTTAGGGTTGCCGTTCTGTTCTCTGTCCCTTCCCTTATTTCCATTTATTTGACGAGGCATTATATGCTTCCGAATATCCCTTCAGTCATCGGGTCATTAGGTCATTATGAAGTAACCAAGGACCTGGCTATCATGATTTTTTTTTCCATCATTATGATTACTGCATCCATTCGGATGATTAGGGGAAGTCAATTGCCCGAAAACGAAAACCCTTCCATCCATTACAACTTTGCAAAGATCTTTGCACAAGGCATTGTGTTAGGCGTTGTAACGGGTATTGTTGGTGCTGGTGGTGGATTTCTGATTATCCCTGCGTTGGTTTTTTTGGCTGGGCTATCAATGAAAAAAGCAATTGGCACCTCGTTGGTCATTATCACCATTAATTCCATTGCCGGGTTTGTTGGTGATCTGGGCACCTCTATGCAAATGAACTACCCGTTCATCGCATTGGTCTCGGGGTTTGCCATTGCTGGCGTTTTTGTCGGGACGTATTTAACCAAATTTCTTAATGGCGGAAAACTCAAGGCTGGTTTTGGCTGGTTTGCTTTGACTGTGGCAATTTTCATTATCGGCAAGGAAATGTTTTCCTAATCGGAATTTTTTTGAATTCAGTCATTGCAAAACGCTTGAGCTGACGCCAATGCTCTGTTCTCCGTGAACGCAAGCTCATTCGTGCTAATCTAATTTATTCTTAAAAGCCATTCTCATTATTAAATACAAAATCACACTACCGTGATTTAAGTCACACTACGCATGAACAAGCAACAATACTTTTGCAGCCTAACTAATCAAAAATGAAGAACGAATTGATTTGGCTGCTGATTTTTACAGTTATAATTAAAGGAGCATTTGCGCAGGATACAGTAACACTTACGTTGCAAGATGCACTGGACGCAACACTTAAGAACAATGCTAAAATCTTGCTTGCCAAGCTTGATGGGGAAAAGGCTGCCGCAAAATTCAACCAAACCAATGCTGTATTTCTTCCCCAAATTAACCTTAGTTATACGGCAATGGTTACCAATAATCCATTGAATGCTTTCGGGTTTAAGCTTCAGCAACAATCCATTACCTCATCAGATTTTAATCCGCAAGTATTAAACAATCCATCAGCGACCCAAAACTATATGACCAAGGCAGAATTTAGCCAGCCCTTGGTAAACATGGACATGATCTACCAGCGGAAAGCTGCCGGACAAGAGGTTGATGTCTATTCATACAAAACAAAACGAACAAAGGAATACCTGGCATTTGAAGTTCAGAAGGCTTTTGCACAACTTCAATTGTCACACCAGTCTGTAGCTGTGTTAACGGAGGCCCAGCATACAGTCAACTCAATTTTTGAGGCAACTAAAAATCGCTTTGAAAAAGGGTTTCTGCAAAAATCAGATGTTCTGTTGGTGCAGGTACAGGTAGCAACGATAGAAAATAATTTGGCCGAAGCAAAGAGCAATGTGCGGAATGCTTCTGATTACATCAGCCTCTTGATGGGTTCAAAAAGCCGGCCACTCTATACTGTAGAACCTCTCAATAAAGTTGATCAAATCGATAAAATTGAAAGTAAGATCCCTGAAAACAGAGCTGATTTCAAAGCCATGGAATCGGCATTATCAGCACAGGAGATGATGATTCAATCGGGTAAAATGTCTTTTCTGCCCAAGTTAAATGCCTTTGGCAATTACATGTTTAATGATAAACAGGCCTTTGGTTTCGGTGCCAACGCTTATTTGCTAGGTGCTCAATTTTCCTGGAATTTATTCGCTGGAACAGCTCAGCACTATAAGGTAACAGAACAGAAAATAGAACATTCCAGGATCGAGCAACAATTGAGCTACCAGAAAGAGCAAAGCCAATTGGAATTGAATAAGATGTTCCGTCAACTTCAAGATGCAGCGTTTGCGCTGAAGCAACATGAAGTTTCAGTGAATCAAGCGTCAGAGGCATTGCGAATCCTTGAAAATCGTTTTCAACAAGGCTTGGTTTCAACCAATGATTTATTGCAGTCACAAACTACACTCTCAGAGCAAAAACTTCGTCAGACCGAGACACTATTTAAATACCAGACAACACTAGCTTACATCCAATTTTTAACATCAACTTCTGAAAAATAAACGATGAATACTATGAACATTAATTTAAACCGACCTGTAAGTATTTTACTATTGATAGCTGTGGTGACGCTGGCGTCCTGCTCGGGAAATAAAAAAGAGAGCGAAACCAAAAAGGAAAATCCTATTTCAGTTCAGGTTGGAACACCCACTCTACAATCGGGCGAAAGAATTATTGTCAGTGGGCAAATTGAATCAAAGGAGACCGCTGCTATCAGTACGCGGATTATGGGATTCGTTTCCAGCATCAAAGTGAAACCCGGAGATAAAGTTCAAAAAGGACAATTACTCGTAACCATTAGCAATGGCGATATTTTAGCTAAACGAGAACAGGCACAAGCCATGGTTTCTGAAGCTGAGGCTGCATTAAAGGACGCACAAAAGGATTATGAACGCTATGAAGAGTTGTATAAAAAGCAAAGCGCTTCTACTAAGGAATTCGAAAATGCAACACTGCACTATAACTCTATAAAAGCAAAGACGGAAGCTGCCCACCAAATGAAAAATGAAGCGGATGCCATGTTGACCTACACCAATCTGGTTGCTCCTTTTTCAGGAGTTGTAACACAGAAGAATATTGATGAAGGAAGTATGGCTAATCCTGGAATGCCACTTCTTCTGATTGAGCAATCCGGAGATTACCATGTAAAAGCCTCCGTTTCTGAAAGTGAAGTGGGTCAATTGAAACAGGGGATGGATGCAGAAGTGACGATAAAATCAACAGGAAAATCTTTCATTGGAAAAATTTCTGAGATCAGCCCATCGTCACAATTTAATGGAGGGCAGTTTCAAATAAAAGTGAGTGTGCCTTCGGTTGAGAAGGAAGGGTTGTTTTCCGGAATGTTCGCTAACGTCAGCATCTCTTCTAAAAATAGTTCCGTAGATCAAAGTCCTCTTGTCCCGGCTTCTGCCATAATTCATAAGGATCAGTTAGCCGGTCTTTATACAGTTAGTGAGAATCAAACAGCACAACTGCGTTGGGTGAAAGTCGGGAAAAAGATTGGCAATGAAGTAGAAATTCTCTCTGGCTTAAACCCGGGAGAAAAATTCATCACGCAAAGTGAAGGTAAGCTGTTCAGCGGAGTGCCTGTATTAGTGAAGTAATCAATTTACCTTAAAGATTTCAAACAAATGAAAGAAGGTTTATCAGGAAATATTGCGAAGGCATTCCTGCAGTCAAAGCTCACCATTTTATTAATGATCGCTTTTCTCCTGATCGGAGGGTACAGCACCATGCTGATTCCCCGCGAAGAAGAGCCTCAGATTGATGTACCGATGGCCGATATTTTTCTTCGCTACCCGGGGGCATCACCAAAAGAAGTTGAAGCAAGAGTTTCGAAGCCATTGGAAAAAATAATTTCGAATGTTAAAGGGGTGGAGTACGTGTATTCGACATCGATGAAAGGCCAGGCCATGGTGATTGTTCAGTTTTATGTAGGAGAAGACGTTGAGCGCTCGCTGGTAAAGTTGTACAGCGAGCTGATGAAGAACATGGACAAAATGCCTGCCGGGGTTTCGATGCCTTTGGTAAAAACCCGTGCGATTGATGATGTCCCCGTACTAGGATTAACATTATGGAGCGAGAAATACAGCGATTATGATTTGAAACAGCTTGGTCAGGTACTCACCAACGAAATTAAAAAAATACCTGATGTTGCAGAGGTCGCTATCATTGGTGGAAGAAGCCGTCAGGTAAGCGTGACGTTGGACAAAGACAAGATGGCGCAAAGTCATGTTGACTTTTTATCAATTGCAAAACAGATTCAGGGAAGCAATGCACAGTTGCAGTCAGGCAATATGGTTAGGCGTGATACAGTCTTTTCTATTGAAACTGGAAATTTTCTTAGTACCAGTGATGAGGTGGGAAATTTGATCATCGGGGCTAATCAGGGGCAACCTGTTTATTTAAAGCAAGTAGCTGCCATTGAAGAAGGGGCAGAGCGACCTTCGCAATATGTTTTTTACGGATACGGTCAACATGATCCTGCATTAGCAGCTAAGTATAATGCCGAATATCCAGCGGTTACGTTGTCTATTGCAAAAAAGAAAGGTGCTGATGCGATGAATCTTTCCAGCCGAATTGTAGCAAAGGTCGAGCACCTGAAGAGAGAATTGATTCCATCCGATGTGCAGATCACTGAAACTCGGAACTATGGTGAAACAGCTTCGGAAAAAGTTTCCGAACTTTTGCTCCATCTTTTTGTAGCAATTATTGCAGTTACTGGTTTTGTGATGTTGGCGATGGGCTGGCGTGGTGGACTGGTCGTATTCTTGTCCGTGCCTGTAACTTTTGCATTGACGCTGTTCAGTTATTATCTATTGGATTATACACTCAACCGGATCACACTTTTTGCTTTGGTTTTTATTACCGGGATTGTAGTGGATGATTCGATCATCATTGCAGAGAATATGCACCGGCATTTTAAGATGAAGCGATTGCCCCTTTTGCAAGCGGCCATATTTGCCATCAATGAAGTAGGCAATCCTACCATACTTGCAACATTTACTGTTATTGCTGCAGTATTACCGATGGCTTTTGTTTCCGGAATGATGGGACCTTACATGAGTCCAATGCCTATTGGGGCTTCAATCGCCATGATGCTTTCACTCATTGTAGCACTCACCTTAACGCCTTACCTCGGTTACATTTTTTTAAGAGAAAAAGATGGTCATGGAGAAAGCGAGTCTCAAACATTAGAGCAGTCAAAAATTTATAAACTATATAAGGCCTTCATTCATCCGATGCTTGAAACACGATGGAAGCGCTGGGCGTTCATCTTGGGAACGATTGTGATATTGCTTTTTTCGATGTCTTTCTTTTATACCAAATGGGTTGCCGTCAAAATGCTTCCGTTCGATAATAAAAATGAATTCCAGGTGGTGATTGATATGCCCGAAGGAACTACACTTGAACGAACTACTGTAGTAGCCCAGGAAATTGCACACTATTTATCCAAGCAAGAATTAGTCAGGAATTACCAGGCACACGTAGGCACCGCAGGGCCAATCAGTTTTAACGGGTTGGTGCGGCATTATGATTTAAGAAGCGGAGACAATGTTGCCGATATACAAGTTAACCTGGTGGACAAGAAAGACCGCAGCATTCAAAGCCACGCGATTGTAAAACAACTTCGTCCTGCCATCCAGGTAATCGCCAAAAAGTACAATGCGAACGTGAAGATGGTGGAAGTTCCACCAGGGCCTCCGGTACTTTCTACTATCGTAGCTGAAATTTATGGACCTGATTATGATGAACAGATTAAAATTGCCAATCAGCTCAAAGAGTTAATCGGAAAAACAGAAGGCGTTGTTGATGTTGATTGGATGACGGAAAGTGATCAGCCAGAATACAAATTTGAAGTGGACAAAGACAAAGCAATGCGTTTTGGAGTTGCCCCCGCACAAATAGTAGTGACTATGAATGCAGCTCTGACAAACATAAATGGGGGTGTTATCCATGATCCGGTTTCTTTCGATCCAATCAATATTGTATTGCAACTAAAGGATGCAGACAAGGGAAGTTTGAACGACATTAAAAACTTAAAAGTACTTAACCAACAAGGAAACGCTATCCCTATCGGTGATTTAGTGCACATTACAAAAACCATTAAGGAGAAAAGCATTTATAGAAAGAATCAAAAGCGTGTTGTTTTTGTATTGGCTGATTTGGCCGGGGAATTGGAAAGCCCATCGTATGCCATGATGGATATTTCGGAAAAGCTTGGAGACATTAAAATGCCAAAGGGATACGAACTCAAAGAATCATACAATCACCAACCAGAGTTTGAGGACGATTATACATTGAAATGGGATGGAGAATGGCAAATCACTTTTGAAGTGTTCCGCGATTTAGGAATTGCCTTTGGTGTAGTGCTCATTATGATCTATATGCTGATCGTAGCGTGGTTCCAGGATTTCAAAGTGCCGTTGGTCATGCTTGCCGCGATTCCGTTATCATTGATTGGTATTATACTCGGCCATTGGATGTTGAATGCCTATTTCACGGCAACCTCCATGATCGGCTTTATCGCCCTCGCTGGTGTGATGGTTCGCAATTCTGTCTTGCTTATCGACTTCATCAATATTCGATTAGAGGAAGGCATTCCTTTAAAGCAGGCTATTATTGAGGCAGGGGCTGTTCGCACAACACCAATTTTATTAACAGCAGGAGCTGTGGTACTTGGAGCGGTTATTATTTTATTCGATCCCATATTCCAGGGATTGGCAATCTCATTGATGGGTGGAACCATCACTTCTACATTCCTTACTTTATTGGTGGTGCCACTCGTTTACTATCGAATGATGCGCAGTAAGTATGACAAATCAAAAGCTTAAAAAAACAAATTATGAAACTTCTATTGGTAACGAGTTTGAAGGAGTATCAAAAGACGGTAGCAGATATTTTTAATAAATCCGGTATTGCTGTGTTCAGTGTCACTAAAACAATTGGGTTCAAAGATCAACGCGCTCACAATCTTTTGGATGATTGGTTTACGAGCGGCACTGATCATTTTGATTCAATTTTTGTTTTCAGTTTTACGGAAGAAGCCAAATCAGAAGAGGCACTGAACTTGATTAAAGAATACAACTTGAAAAGCGATACAGGATTTCCGATTCGTGCGTTCATCATTCCCGTTGATCAATCCAGTTATTAACTGATGTTTTGATTTCAAATTGAGCTTAGCATAAAGGTGGTTCAGTTAATAACATATATGGGGTGATGCGAGATGGTGGGTTTTTAAAACGAGATGGATTGAGTAAATAACTAAACTATTGCTGTGTTTACTTAGCCAGGTATTAAAACAATGGGAATTTTTAAAAACTACAGGGCATCTTTTCCATATAACAAATCCTTAAGCCTTTGCAAACGGTGAGGTCTAAAAACCTTAGCCGTTGACTACCTCACCCATTCTGTCGCAAAACAAGAAACTTTAAATAGTTAGTGCGTAACATCAGTTAGCAAACCGTTTTGCCATTGATTTCCCTTGGCTTTCACTACAAAACTTGGTGTTCTTTGGATAATAAAAAAGGCAAGTAGCCGCTCAAAATGGCGTTATAAAAACGCAAATGAGTTCTTTGATTGATGTGTTTTTTGAGTAAGATTATTTTAAATGAGCTAATTTTTAAAAGATTGTAATCCCTTATATTGCTGACTTCCTTTCCCTTGCTCATGAATAAAAACGATCCCGCACATCCACCGAACGATCCCTTGGTCGGTTTGCCAACATCAGAAGTGGAACGTTCTCGGCAAGAGCCACAAGATGACATCAGCTCAGGTGAACAACGTTACAGCACACTCCTCGAACATTTGCCTCTTGGCATTGTCATCCTTTGCGAAGGAAGTCTTGTATTTATTAATCTTTCCGGTGCCCGGATGATGGGAGCAGAAAGCCCCAAAGAAATTATTGGCAGCAATTTTCTCAACTATATCCTCCCAGACTCTAAACCCGCTACCTTATCGCGGATAGCAAAAATAATGGCAGGCGAGGCGGTGCCTACGATTGAACAAAAATACGTCCGGCTGGACGGCCAAGTGATTGACGTTGAAGTTTCGGCCTACCCCTACATCTATCAAAACAAACCAGCTATTCAGGTAATCATTAAAGACATCACCGAGCAGCGAGAAAACCTATTGGCAGTAAAAAGATCAGAGACCCTCTTTTCTCAGTTGTTTCATGTTTCGCCAATGGCCATTGTTATGCTCAACAATGAGGGCCGTGTGGTGCAGGTAAACCCTGGATTTGAGAAATTATTTGGGTTCTCATTTGAGGAACTAAACGGCCATGAACTAAACCAGACGATCGTACCGGATGTCCTTGAGTCGGAAGGCAACGACCTTAACACCTTAATTTCAACACAACAAGTTGTTCGCATCGAGACCAAGCGCAAGCACAAAAATGGAACGATGCTCTCCGTAATTATTTATGGACTGCCCGTTCATTTTGAAGATAAAACCATAGGCATTTTTGGCGTGTACGTGGACATCACGGAACAAAAAAAAATCGAGGAAGAACTGAAAGTGCGCAACTCTGAGCTGGACAACTTTGTGTACAAAGTTTCGCATGACCTGCGTGCGCCTCTATCGTCCGTGCTCGGGCTGGTCAACTTAGCCAATCATCCCAACAATAACGACAATCTAAAAGATTACCTCAATGTGATCGGGACCAAAGTAAACCAATTGGATCATTTTATCACCGATGTGCTGAGTCATTCTAAAAACTTGAAATTGGAGGTGGTGGTTGAGCCGGTAAACCTTCGGGAATTGATCAACCAAACTTTTGTTGACTTGGGTTATCTGAAAGGTGCCGACCAAATCAAGAAAACAGTGGTGATCGAAGGCCTTTGGTTTTTTAATGACAGGTGGCGCACGGCAGAGATAGTTAGAAACTTGGTTTCCAATGCCATCAAATACCGCGACTTCGGCAAAGCTAACCCCGAGATAAATCTAAAAATAGTTATCACCCGGGATCACGCTGTCATTACCTTCAGCGATAATGGTATTGGCATTGATGCACGCAACCTTGAAAAAATATTCAATATGTTTTACCGCGCCAGTGAGCAGTCCGATGGTTCCGGCCTCGGTTTGTACATCGTAAAGAATGCCATTGATAAGTTGGGCGGCCAGGTTCGAGTGTCAAGCAAGCTTGGGGAAGGGACTACTTTCATTATACATCTGCCCAACTGCACGCCTGAGCCAGCGATTTAACATCCATGGAATGACAGCAAAAGAGGTGATCAGCAAGTATGACCAACAGGAATTTTTAGGCCTGCCTCAACAGCTGTATAAGGATTCGAGGCATTGGATCAGACCATTGGACAAGGATATTGAGTGGGTATTCGATCCACAAAGGAATAAGTCGTTCCGCTCGGGCGAATGTATCCGGTGGATCTTGCAAAACGAGAACGGAGAAACGATTGGAAGGGTGGCTGCTTTTTATGACAAGCGAATTGTGCATAAGGGAAACGAGCAGCCCACCGGTGGGCTTGGCCTTTTTGAATGCACCAACGATCAAGCCGCAGCGTTTGCATTATTTGATTTGTGCAGGCAGTGGCTGCAAGCCAAAGGCATGGAAGCAATGGACGGCCCTGTCAATTTTGGTGACCGCGACCGGTGGTGGGGTTTGTTGGTGGAAGGGTTTGAACTTGAGCCCAACTACCAGTGCAACTATAATCCGCCTTACTATAAAGATTTTTTTGAAGCCTACGGCTTTCAGGTTTATTTTTACCAGCTCACCTTTGGCCGAAGAGTGGATGGCCCGCTCGATGACCGCATGTACCGAAAAGCGAAGCTCATCGCCCAAGATCAAAATTATAAATTTGATTACTTGCCCAAGAAAGAGTGGCACACCCTTGCCGACAAGATGCGGGAAGTCTATAATAAAGCCTGGGCTAACCGTACCGAAATCCCAGAAATGAATGCCCAGCAGGCCAAGTTGATTGTAAGGCAAATGAAACCTATCTTGGATGAAAAACTGATTTGGTTTGGATACTATAAGAATGAGCCTATTGCGTTTCTCCTGGCCTTGCCTGAAATGAACCAAATTTTTAAATATGTGAATGGCAAACTTGATGTGATCGGCAAATTAAAATTTTTGTGGTACTCCTGGCGGTTGACCCACCGCAAAGCTTTTGGTATTTTATTTGGCGTGGTGCCCGCGCATCATGGCAAGGGAGTGGACGGTGCCATCGTTGAAGCCTTTCGTGAATTCATTCAGCACAAGTACAGGTGGTACCAAGAGTTTGAGTTGAATTGGATTGCCGATTTTAATATCAAGATGATCCGGGTGTGCGAGCAGATCAACTCGGTGGTGGTAAAGCGGCATGCCACGTACCGGAAACTGTTTGATGAGACAAAGCCGTTCAAGAGGTTTCCGATTAAACATTGAGTGGGTTTTATCCGCTTTACGCGAAGCGTTGACGGTGATTTGAATCATTTTTAAAGCCCACGCCCTTGTTGTAAAATTCGGGATAGAAAATTCCAAAAACCTCCCTGGAAACCATCGCACAAATAAAATCCACGATAGTTTGTCGATTCAGGGTCAGCCTTTCATTTTTCCTTTTCAAAATACTGATGCCCTGAGTAGGATCACCTGTTTTTCTTGGTTGTGCCATAGGAGCAGATTATGGCCTAAATTCGCTATTTTCACAACAATTGATTTGACTAACTTAACATTAAGATAACATTGGGTTTGATTAGGCCTGAACCGGAAGAGGTACTTTTGTGGTTGAAAATTTTAAAACACAGATTTTATGATACTTCGAAATTTGAGCGCCTTTTCAATGGTTATAGTGCTATTATCATGCAGCACAAAAAAAAGCGCGGATTCGACTGGCGCAGAAACCGCTGGTGAAGTAAAGATCGATGGATCAAGTACCGTTTATCCAATTACAGAGGCAGTAGCTGAGGCCTATCGGGCAGATCATCCGGAGGTTAAAGTGACGGCAGGATTTTCGGGTACCGGAGGTGGTTTTAAGAAATTTGGGAGAGGTGAAATAGATATCAATGATGCCTCAAGACCAATCAAAGATTCCGAGATTAAAGCCTGTGAAGACAATAAGGTAAAATATGTTGAATTGAAGGTAGCTTTTGATGGCTTAGCCGTCATTGTTAGCAAGGAGAACACTTGGCTGAATCACATTACGGTGGAGGAACTAAAAAAAATATGGGAGCCCGCGGCACAAAACAAAATAAAGAAATGGAGCCAGGTAAATTCAACGTGGCCTGATGTTGAATTTCATTTGTACGGAGCGGGCGTTGCCTCGGGCACGTATGATTATTTCACGGAGGTAATTGTGGGAAAGGCGGGTTCGAGCCGGGGCGATTACACCGCAAGCGAAGATGACAATGTGTTAGTGCAAGGGATTGCAGGCGACAAACATTCACTCGGCTTTTTTGGGCTCGCCTACTTTGAAGAGAACCAAGATAAATTAAAATTAGTGGCCATTGATAATGGTAAGGGACCAGTTTTGCCGAATAAAGAAACCGTAATGTCCAACACCTACGCGCCCCTATCAAGACCATTGTTTATCTACGTGACCGATGCGGCCTCAAAAAGAAAAGCAGTTGTTGATTTCGTTAACTTTTACCTGGATAAGGCGCCCGGTTTAGTTAAAGATGTTGGTTATATTGCACTTCCGGCAAGCGATTATAAGGATGCCATCCATCAGTTTAAGGGATTTTTAGAGGCCAAATAGCCCGCTTAATCAGTTGCTTTACTTTTAGAAAAGGTGTCGTGAAAAAAAAGAGGACTGAATTGTTCATCGAGGGGCTACTCGCACTCAGTGGTTTGGTCACTATCCTCATTACAGTTGCCATTATTTGGTCTTTGATCTCCGAATCTTGGGGCTTTTTTAAGGAAGTACCGTTGTGGTCTTTCCTTACCGACAGCCAGTGGACTCCTCTCTTTACGCAAAAACACTACGGAATTCTGCCTTTGCTTTCAGGTACTTTTCTCACTACGTTCATTGCCATTATTATTGCAGGCCCGTTAGGGTTAGTCATCGCTGTTTACCTTAGTGAATATGCGCACAAGAAATTTCGAGCGTCTATCAAACCCACGTTAGAGCTTTTAGCAGCCGTGCCAACTGTTGTGTATGGGTTCTTTGCCCTTACCGTTGTTACTCCTTTTTTGAAGGATATTTTTCCCGGAGTGGAGAGTTTTAATGCGCTTTCCGCAGGGATAGTTATGGGTATCATGATCATTCCATTTATATCTTCCTTGAGCGAAGATGCCTTGTATGCCGTTCCAAAATCGTTGCGGGAAGCTTCTTATGGCATGGGCGCCACGCGTTTTCAAACCGCATTCAAAGTGGTGGTGCCTGCTGCTTCATCGGGCATTATTGTTTCCATCATTTTAGGGATCGCGCGCGCCATTGGAGAAACTATGATCGTGGCTATTGCTGCCGGCCAACAACCGATCCTTACTTTGGATCCACGTAAAGGTGTAGAAACAGTAACTGCCTATATCGTGCAGGTGAGCTTGGGTGATGTTCCTCATGGCTCGTTGGAATACCAAACTATTTTCGCAGCCGGAATCACGCTCTTTGCGTTGACGTTTCTTTTGAATAGCCTGGGATACCGGATAAAGAAAAACTACGAGAAGAAATATGCGTAAGTTCAGAATAAAAGAAATTCCCCGATTTCAAATTAACAGAATCATAGATTCATCATTTAAGTATATTGGTCTTGCCTGCACTTTTTTTGGATTAGTAATACTCTCCATTTTTATTGGTAAAATCCTTCTCATTGGGCTCACGCGGATCAATTGGGGATTCATGACAAATTTGCCATCTCGGTTTGCTTCGAAGGCAGGTATCCTTACTGCGTGGGCCGGTACGGTTTGGATTTTGGTACTTACGGCAATCATCGCTATTCCTTTGGGCGTATCGGCCGGGATTTATCTTGAAGAATATGGAAAGAAGAATAAAATGGCTTCGGTGATCGAAACCAACATTTCAAACTTGGCGGGTGTACCCTCAATTATTTATGGGCTTTTGGGTCTCGAAATTTTTGTGAGGCTGTTAAATTTTGGTGGAAGCCTACTTGCCGGGGCATTTACCCTCGCCCTGTTAATCTTACCTATCATCATTGTAGCCACCCGCGAAGCATTGAAAGCTGTGCCCAATACGCTACGCGAAGCTTCGTTCGGCCTGGGGGCTACTAAATGGCAAACAATCCGGTTTCAAACATTACCGGCCGCTTCCGGTGGAATAATGACGGGGATAATCTTAGCCCTCTCCAGGGCAGTCGGTGAAACGGCACCGCTCATTGTTGTGGGCGCGCTGGCCTATGTGCCATTTGTACCCAAAAGCCCGCTGGATGAGTTCACGGTTTTGCCGATGATTATTTTTAACTGGGTGTCTCGGCCTCAACATGAATTCCTTATCAATGCGGCCGCAGGAATTATCATACTTTTGTTGATTACCTTTTTGATGAATGGAATAGCTGTTTATCTTAGAAACAGGTGGCAGAAAAAAATCAACTGGTAGCATTCACTTTACTTTACTAGCATGGCATTTATTGAAGCAAAAAAGGTTAACGCTTACTACGGCACGCATCATGTGCTCACCGACATTAGCTTAGATATAAAACTAAATTCGGTTACGGCTTTCATTGGCCCATCGGGTTGCGGAAAATCTACCTTCCTTCGGATGCTCAATCGGATGAACGATTATATCGAAGGCTTCAGCAGTACGGGTGAAATTTTAATTGACGATAAAAACATTTATAAAAAAAGTGTTCACGTAGAGGAATTGCGGCAAAAAGTGGGAATGGTATTTCAAAAACCCAACCCATTTCCAAAATCAATTTTCGACAACGTTGCTTATGGCTTAAACCTGAGGGGGATAAAAGAAAAAAAAATATTGGACGAACGGGTTGAGAAATCTTTAAAGCAGGCAGCCTTATGGTCGGAAGTAAAAGACAAACTAAATAAATCGGCATTTTCGCTTTCAGGGGGCCAACAGCAGAGGCTCTGTATCGCCAGAACGTTAGCCGTAAAACCTTCCATCATTTTAATGGACGAGCCCGCAGCATCGCTCGACCCTATCTCCACTTCTAAGATTGAAGAACTAATTGCTGAACTGAAGGAAGA
>JAYVMP010000128.1:0-6030 GCA_043758895.1 Bacteroidota bacterium | reverse complement strand
GGGTATGGGGCATTGAGCAGCATTATAATTCTTAGCGGCACGTTGGTTGATTTTCCGCAAAGAAACGGATTTTTGTATGTTTGAAGTGTACACACGATGAAAATTACACTAATCGCAGGGGCTCGGCCCAACTTTATGAAAATTGCCCCGATTATTCGGGCGATTGCAACTGCAAAAACCTCCGGTCATCCGATCGATTATCGGTTGGTCCATACGGGCCAGCATTATGACGATAAACTGAGCCGTGTATTCTTTGAAGAGCTTGAAATACCTCCTGCTCACATCAATCTCGGTGCAGGTTCGGGTACACAAGCGGAGCAAACTGCCAAAATCATGATTGAGTTCGAGAAGGAATTGATGGCAAATCCGTGCGACCTGGTGATGGTGGTTGGGGATGTGAACTCCACGTTGGCCTGCACCATTGTTGCCAAGAAATTGAACACAAAAGTGGCTCATGTGGAAGGAGGGATACGTTCGTTTGATATGACCATGCCGGAAGAAGTGAACCGCATCGTCACGGATTCGTTGACGGATTATTTCTTCACTACCTCTTCGGTGGCCAATGAAAATTTGTTACGAGAGGGAAAACAGCCCGGCCAATTATTTTTTGTGGGCAACACCATGATCGACTCTCTTTTGTCCAACCTGTATAAAATTAGAAAGCCAGAACTTTATGATCGCTTGCAGTTGCAGGCGGGCTCCTACTTTGTCCTTACCCTTCACCGCCCATCCAATGTAGATGATCCTGATAAATTCTCCGGATTAATTCAAGCGATTGATGGGGGTGCTGGCTTGCCCGTAATTTTCCCGGTTCATCCCCGAACTCAAAAGAACTTTGCTTCCTTACGGCCACATTTTGTTAAAGCCTGTGGGCCGCTAAGCTACCTTGAATTTATTTTTCTCATTAAAAATGCGAAGGGGGTCATCACCGATTCGGGTGGAGTGCAAGAAGAGACAACCGTCCTCGGTATCCCGTGCGTGACCCTGAGGAACAATACCGAGCGGCCGGAAACAGTAACTGTGGGCACCAATGAAATAATTGGAAATGATCGCGAGGCGCTTCAACAGTCTTTTGAAAAAATCCATCGGGGCGAGTGGAAACGGGGCCGTGTTCCTGAATTGTGGGATGGAAAAGCTGCAGACCGAATTGTTGAAGTGCTGTTAAAAAAATAGCATTTTATTTTTACCTCACCCTTTCAGGATTCGCTTTCAAAAAAACTCCCCACGAAGACGATTTACTTTTGACCGCTCCATTTTGGTAATGGTGGCAGACGGCTACCGCCAAGGCATCTGTGGAGTCTAAAAGTTTGGGCAATTCTTTGATGGAAAATATCTGCATCAGCATTTTGGCCACTTGTTCTTTGCTGGCATTGCCATTCCCGGTAACGGATTGCTTCACCTTTTTAGGAGCATATTCGGTGATCGGCACTTCGCGGTAAAGTGCTGCCGACATGGCCACCCCCTGGGCTCTTCCCAGCTTGAGCATCGATTGAACATTCTTGCCAAAGAAGGGCGCTTCGAGGGCCACTTCGTCCGGCTTATATTCATCCACCAACGCCAGCACACGGTCAAATATTTTTTTCAGTTTCAACGCGTGGTCGCCATATTTACCCAGGTTGATGACACCAAATTGCAGCACCTTCATACGGCTACCTTTGACCAGGATAAGGCCATAACCCATTACGTTTGTGCCAGGGTCGAGCCCTAAAATAATCTTCTCCGTAACAGGTTTTTTCTCAACTTTGCCCATCGCTCAAACTTACGGAATAAGGCGCAATGACTTTTTATTTTTTGGTTCTCTTCGGGTTTTATTTTGTTCTTCTCATGGTGCTGCGCTTTGGCTGGACCAAGGCAGTTCGCCAATCGAACAGTGTTCAAGTGAACAAGACTTTTTTTATTTCGATTGTAGTCCCCTTTCGCAACGAAGAAAAAAATATTGAATTGGTGCTCGATTCGATTTCCAAAATTGACTACCCAGCTTCAAATTTTGAAGTGATTCTGGTCAATGATCACTCCACTGATGATACGATTTGGGTGGCGGAAAACAGAAGCGGCCTATTTAAAAATTTAACCATTGTTTCGCTTGACGAAAATAAGTTGGGGAAGAAAGCGGCCTTGACCCGGGGGATTGACTTGGCCAACGGAGAGATCATTGTTACCACGGATGCCGATTGCCTTGTGCCCATCAATTGGTTAACCGCCATCAACTACGTTTTTCAAGATGCGAAAATCAAATTGGCAGCGGGAATGGCAACAATTTCACAAGATAAATCTTTTTTTTCCCAATGGCAGGCGATGGAGTTTGCCAGTGTGATCGGCACAGGGGTGGCGGCATTTGGATACGATGAACCGTTTATGTGCAATGGCGCCAACCTGGCCTTCCGAAAAGATACGTTTCGGGAGGTGGGGGGCTACGCTGGCAACGCGCATATCGCCTCTGGCGATGACGAATTTTTGCTACGGAAAATTTCAAAAAAATATCCCCATGCCACTGCCGTGCTCAACGTTCAGGGCTCCGTTGTAGTTACCCAACCTCAGCCCTCCATTAACTTTTTTTTGCAGCAGCGTCTCCGTTGGGCAAGCAAATGGAAAGGAAACCCTTCGGTGACCGTTAAATCGTTGGCCATTTTTATTTTAATGGCCCAAGCCTCGTGGGTGCTGTTTTGTTTTTCTTTTTTTAGCTACTCCTATGAGGTTGATCTCCTTCTCGTGGTTTTGAAAATGGCTGCGGACTTGCTTTTTCTCCTGCCTGTGCAAAAATTCATGAAAATTAAATTTCGGTTGCTTCCCTTCTTGGGATTGCAATTTCTCTACCCTGTTTACGTTTTGTTTATTGGGATTTTTTCTCAGTTGAAAAATTATGAGTGGAAAGAAAGAACTGTTTTGGGTTGAAAGGGTACCATTCTACAGTAAAAAAAAAATGATATTTTTGATTGATGAAAGAGGAAACCGATGTGGACTACAAAAAGCAAATTGAGCGCAAGGAGCTTGAGCTGAGTGCGTTGCTGGAAATCACTCAGGCCATCAACAGCAATTTGCCGGAGGAATCACTTTACAAGATTTTTAATTTTACCCTTCGGTCAAACTTGCAGATTAAAAAGCTCGCCCTTTTTGTTTTTGATAAAACGTGGTCTAACAAGGTCAACTTTGGCACTCAAAAAAATTACCTGAAAACAAAACTTGATGACCGGACGAAGCTGATCAAAAACATTCACCGCATGACTGAATTTCCTGACTGTGAGTTTGATGAATTTGATTTGGTGATCCCGATTGCGCACAAGGCTGAGACCCTGGCATTGGTGTTTGTAGGCGGTTTTGATCAAGCCAGCCACACGGAAGACAGCATCCGTTTTATCCAGGCATTGAGCAACATTATTGTAGTAGCAATTGAAAATAAAAAATTGGTAAGGCAACAATTAGAGCAAGAAGCCTTTCGCAAGGAATTGGAAATCGCCAGTGATGTGCAGCGGTTTTTGTTTCCTGAGAAATTGCCCAACACCGAGCGATTGAAAGTGGAGGCCAGTTATTTGCCCCACGATCGGGTGGGTGGCGACTACTATGATTTTATCCCCATCAATGCGAATCAATTTTTGATCTGTGTGGCCGATGTGAGTGGCAAAGGTATTCCGGCAGCCTTGATGATGAGCAATTTCCAAGCCTCGTTGCATACCTTGCTGCGCCAAACGCCCAACCTTAGGGAGATTATAGAAGCCTTGAATTATCAGGTGCTTGACAGCGCGAAAGGGGAGAAGTTCATTACCTTTTTTGGAGCGATCTACGATTTGAAATTGAAAACAATGGTCTATGTGAACTCCGGCCACAATCCGCCCGTGCTGTGCGACCATACCGGCATCCGCTTGTTGGAGGAAGGCTCTACGGTGCTGGGCGTCATGCACCCATTGCCATTTATTAATGAAGGCTTTATTACCGACATCGATAACTTTACGCTTTTTGCTTACACCGATGGACTTACTGAAACCATCAACGAAACAGATGAAGAGTTTGGCATTCAAGCCTTGTTGGATTATTTGAAAGACAACTACAAGAAAGATTTAAAAACTATCCATAACGATATCATCATCAACCTCGATGGGTTCAAAGGGCGCAATGCCTACCGCGATGATATTACGCTGCTCTCCTGCCGGGTGGAATAATTGGATGGAATTTTTGAATGTTGAGAGCTATGACCTGTGGGTGTGAGTCATCCTTACCAAGTAGCAATAGTGGCGTTGAAGATATCGATCATGATTTGATCAAGGATTTTCTTTTCAAGGCTTTCTTGCACCGTGTAAAAATCCAAGGTATTGTCAAAATCTGCGTAGAAGCTAAAGTTTCGGTCTTTAAAACTATTCTTAGGTTCAGCATTGTCCATATAGTTCACTTTCATGGCAATCGTCAACCGGGTTTGCGCTCCGTAGTTAGGCGTTGCCGTGGTGCCTGTTCCTGTGCTTGCCTGGGGCGCGATCGGGGCCGTGGCATAGGTAACAATTGTGCCTTCAATTTGAAGCTCCCCCTTGGTTGGCACTACCCGCAAACTAGAGTTCTGCTGAAAATAATCTTTCACCCGGTTGGTAACCGTCTGACCAAAGTTGGCCGGCCCTAATTCCGTATTGTTAAAAAATGGATCGACTTGTATTGACTTCGCATTGGTAGATGCGCCCGACAATGAGTATTTCAAACAGCCGGATAATAGCGAAATGGAACTCAGTGCTATTAATGTGATCGAATAAATTTTCTTCATGTTTTCCCTGGTGCTATGCTCAACTTATTTTTCCAAGTCGTACTCTTTGATTTTACGATAAAGTGTTCTTTCTGAAATACCCAAATCCCGTGCCGCATATTTGCGCTTGTTCTTGTTCTTGCTCAATGCCCGCACGATTAGTTCTCTTTCTTTCTTTTCAATGGAAAGCGAATCGTCTTCGGCTATGTGCGAAATATCCTGCACTTCTTCTTCCGCATCGGCCGGCCGATTTTGTGGGGGGGTGAGGTTCAGCATCATCGGTTGATCGGGCTGAACTTTTGTCTCCTGGATACCTTCAAACAAATGCGTATTGTTTTTTAAAATCTGCTGCGCTTGGGTTGGATCAGAAAGAATTTCAAGCACCATCTTCTTTACCTCAGTTACATCTTTTTTCAAATCAAAAAGGACTTTGTATAAGATTTCGCGCTCGGAAATGTCGCTTCCGTTTTTCCCACTAATGACGACCGGCAAATTCGACTCTTTGGGAAGGTAATTTGCCAGCGCTTGGGTATCGATTTCTTTTAGGTCTGGCGAAAGCACGGAAATCTGCTCCACCAGGTTTTTCAGTTGGCGGATGTTTCCCGGAAAACGGTATTTTAAAAGAACGGCCTTCGCTTCTTCTGTGAGGGAGATCGGCTTCACTTTATATTTTTCAGCGAAGTCGGCAGCAAATTTGCGAAACAGTAATTCCACATCCTTTTCGCGCTCGCGCAGAGGCGGAACATAAATGGGCACAGAATTCAACCGGTAATAAAGATCTTCGCGAAAGCGGCCCTCTGAAACTTTGTTCAATAAATTTACATTGGTGGCAGCCACCACACGCACGTCCGTTTTCATTACTTTGGAAGCGCCCACTTTGATAAATTCTCCATATTCTAAAACGCGCAACAAACGTGCTTGCGTGCTCAAAGGTGTCTCCCCAATTTCGTCCAAAAAAATGGTGCCCCCATTGGTTACTTCAAAGTATCCTTTGCGGGATTCGTGCGCTCCGGTAAACGAACCTTTCTCATGCCCAAACAATTCCGAGTCGATTGTTCCTTCAGGGATTGAACCACAATTAATGGCGATGAACTGTCCATGCTTGCGATGGCTCAGGTTATGGATAATTTTAGAAAACGATTCCTTGCCGCTTCCGCTTTCCCCGGTGATCAGCACCGACATGTCCGTTGGTGCTACCTGCATGGCTACGCGCACCGCATGGTTGAGCATGGGTGCGTTGCCGATGATGCCAAAGCGCTGCTTAATATTTTGTATTTCTGTTTCTGTGCTGGCCATAAGTCAGTTTACTA